>JBBIHL010000149.1:0-7475 GCA_037447075.1 Candidatus Eiseniibacteriota bacterium
CCAGCGCGACGCCGGCCGCCACCCCCGCCGCCATCCAGCCCCGCGCCCTCATCGCACCACCGCCACTTCCCGCAGCAGCCGCTGGCTCGAGCCGTCGTCGAAGCGCACCACCAGCTCGGCCAGGTAGACGCCGTTGGTCACGGCCAGTCCGCGGCCGTTGCGCCCGTCCCACACGTCGCCCTGGTGCATCCCCGCGGAGCGCGGCGCCTCGGAAAGCAGCAGGCTCACCCGCTCCCCGCGCGCCGACCAGATGCGCAGCGTGACGCGGCCCGGGACCGGCAGGTAGTAGGCGAAGGTGGTGCCCTGGCGCCCGGCCGCGAAGGGATTGGGGAAGTTGGAGTAGCTGGCGGCGAGCGCGGTGGGCGTGAAGCTGCCGAACCCGGTCCACAGCGGGAAGCTCTGGCCGCTCTGCGCCTGCACGCTCACGTCGAGCAGCGGGCTGCCCGGCTGCACCACGCCCACCCCGGCGGCGTCGAGCCCCAGGCGCAGCCCGGACGACGACGGCGCCCCCTGCGGCACCAGCCGCAGCTCGAGCGTCACCGGCTGCTGGGGGTCGAGCACCAGGGGGGCTCCTCCGACCAGCGTGGCGGTCACCGAGTCCACGGTGAGCGGCGCGCTCTGCGCCCACGGGGTCCCGTCCTGGTCGAGCAGGAGCTGCCGCGCGCCGCCGCCCACCGGCGCCGCGGCATAGCCGGCGTCCGCGGCGCGCACCACCAGGTGGCTCACCGTGATGCTTCCCGAGCCGGCCGCCGCGGCGTTGAGCAGGGTGAGCCGCGCCGCCGCCACCTCGCGCCCGTCCGCCGCGAGCGCCGCCGGCATGCGGTCCTCGAGTCCCACCACCAGGGTGCGGGCGGGCGGCGTCAGACGGGTGATCCCGGAGAAGAGCGGCAGCTCGGAGCCGGCCTCGGGGACGACCGCGACCGGGGTCAGCACGTCCGCGTCCAGGGCCAGGATGCCGGCCGCGCCGACGGACAGCGCGAAGCTCCCCGCCGGCGCGCTGGCCTCGAAGTCCACCACCAACACGAGGGTGTCGCGCTCGCCCGCCTCCATCAGGGGGCCGCCCAGCGCCAGGCCGATGGCGTTGCCCGCGGAGGGCGGGTTGCCGATGCTCGCCGCCAGCGCCCCGTTCCAGTAGACGCGCAGCCGGTCCACGTAGGTGGCGGGCACCAGCGGAGCCCCGCTCTCGTCGCTGCATCGGGCGGTGAGGCTGTCCACCCGGATGCGCGCCGTCCCGGGGGCGCCGGGGTGGCCCAGGACCGCCCGCAGCGCGGCGACGTTGGCGCTGCCCACGCCCACCTGGGCCGGGAACAGGGGCGTGCCGCTCGCCATCAGCGTCTCGGCACGCGCCTCCACGGTGAGGGCTCCACCCTCGATCGGGGGCGCCGCATAGGTCACGGGCAGGGCCTTGCCGGTGCTGGCGTCGCGCGCGTCGAACCTCGTGGAGTCCGCCAGGCGCAGGCGGAAGACCCCCAGCGCGGCGCTGTCCGCGATGTCGGCGGCGACGCGCAGATCCACGGGGGAGCCGGCCGCCACGCGCAGGACGGGCGAGAGCGCGAGGGTGAGCAGGCTGTCGGCGTCGGGCGGCACCGCCAGGTCCGCCAGCGTCTGCGATTGGGCCTGGACCCGGAGCCGCTTGAGGTGGAGGCCGGGCCGGGCCAGGCGCAGGCCGTTGGTGTCCACCAGGCCCACGGCGAAGGCGCTCACGCCCACGTCCGAGGTGCCGGGGGGGCCGGGGTTGGTGAGACGCGCCTGCAGCGCGGTCACGTCGCCCTGTCCCCGACCCACCCGGGCGTCCGCCGCCGGCAGCTCGGCCACGTCGAGCCCGGTGGCCTCGGCCACGATCTGCGCCACCCCGGTGCGCACGGGGTAGCTCCCGCCTTGCACGACCACCTGGACCGGCGCGCCGCTGGTCGCGTCCTGCGCCGTGAACGCGCCGCCGTCGGGGATGACGACGCGGAACTCGGGCACCACCGTGGTGGCCAGGATGTCGCAGCGCAGGGCCACGGTGACGGGGCGGCCGGCCGCGACCACCAGCGGGGTGGCGAGCGTGAGGTCCACCTGGCTCCCCGAGGTCTCCAGGCTGGTGCGCTCCACGTAGGTGGTCGTCCCCTCCACCACGGCGACCCGCGAGAGCAGCTCGGCGGGCACGACGCCGGCGCCGCTGCCGGTCTCCAGGCCCACGCGCAGGCCCAGGACGCGAACGTCGGACCCGCCGCTGCCGCCCAGCTGGTTGAAGCTCAGGTAGAGGGGGATGACGTCGGTCTGGCCGCGGTTCACCTGGAGCGGCATGGCGTCGGCCGGCGTGAGCCCCAGGCTGTCCGCCTGGTCGAAGATGCGGTGCCGGTTCGACTCGCTGGGGAGCGACACGTGGGGCTGCAGCGTGAGGGCGCCGGTGCCGGAGGCGTTCCCCGTCAGGGTCACGTCGCCGGCGGCGGCGGCGGCGTAGGTCCAGGTGAAGATCTGGACGCCGCCGGGCGGGATGATCGCGGTGGGCGGCGACGGCCCGCTGACCGGTACCAGCGAGCCGGTCCCGGCGGGCGTGAGCGCGGACGGCGCCACCAGCAGGATCGGCTCGCCGCCCACGTTCCCCGCCGTCATGGTCACGGTGACGCTCTGCCCCACCACGCTCGCCGAGGGCGAGAGGGTGAGGTAGGAGAGGAGCGCGCGGGTGCTGAGCAGCAGGGCCTGCGGGTTGTCCACGGGCACGTCGAGCGGCCCGTCGTTGCCGGAGCCCACCTGGATGCCGTCCAGCGGGATCGAGAGCTGCAGCGTGGCGGAGTCCGCGGGTGCCCCGGAGACCGTGGCCGAGACGAACAGCCGGGCCCCGCCCGCGCCCAGCGTCTCGTTGAGGAAGGCGCTGCTCCAGTATCCGGAAACCTCCACCAGCGCACCCAGGTCGCTGTCGTCGCCCGCGCCCGCCCCGAACGCGCCGTCCCCGCCGTCGCGCCACAGGTGCAGCTCCGCCAGGTCCGCCGAGGTCGCGGTCCCCAGGTTCACGACGCCGAACCCGTTGAGCACGTCGTCCTGGTAGCCGTTGCGCGGCACCCGCACGTCCAGCGCGAGCACCGGTCCTTCGCCGGGCGCGAGCGTCACGCCCGCCGCGCCGAAGTCGGCCACCTGCCCCGCCACCATCCCGTCCACCTGCCAGGCCGCGCCCGAGCCGAGCGGCCAGTTGGCGGCCACCATGCTGGCGTCGGCGAAGCTCACGTCCAGGGGGCCGGCGACGGCCGCGCCGAGCACGTCGCCGTCGCGGGCCCCGGCCAGGGACACGTCGGCCGCGAGGAAGAGCAGCCGGGCCCCGCCCGCGGGCAGGTTCCAGGAGAACCCGAAGAACCCCGCGCGGCCGGCCACGAAGAACGCGGTACCGAGCACCGGGTCGGCGGAGGTGTCGAGCATGCCGTCGTCGTCGCCGTCCTCGAACAAGGTGAGCCGCTCCACCTCGGCGTCGCGCTCCGCCTGGGTGCCGGGTCCGGTGCCGGCGTTGGTGACGATCAGCCCCGTCATCTGCTTGTCCGCCGCGTAGGTGTTGGTGGCGACCAGCGTCAGGAACGGCACGGATGCCTCGCCGGGCCGCACGGCACCGGGACTCACCGCGACCGTGGAGAGCGTGATGCGGTCCTGGGCGCTCACGGTCTGCGCGGCCGGGTTGTTCAGCTCGCGGTCGAGCGGGCCGCTGTTGCCGCTGGCCATCTGCACGGCCACGTCGGGCGGGCCGGGCAGGCCCAGCTGCACGCTGCGCGCCTGGCGGGCGCCGGGTGCGATGTCCACGGTGACGAACACGCGCAACCCTCCCACGGGCACCGGCTCGGCGATCCCGGTGAGCTCCCAGCGACTGCCGGTGAAGGCCAGCTCGCCCAGCCACCCGTCGGCGGCGGAGTCGAAGAGACCGTCGCCGTCGTCGCGCCAGGCCTCCAGGCGGGAGAGGTCCACGGCGGGCTCGGCGTCGCCGCGGTTGTGCACGTTGAGCTTCTGGAGCAGGTCCTGCTGGTAGCCGTTCGGGGGCAGGGTGAGGTCGAGCGCCAGGTTGCGCGCCGTGCCCACCGTGAAGTCCTGGGCCGGCACCGGGTGGAGGAGGATCTGGCCGGCCACCAGACCGTCCACCGGGAAGGAGCCGGCCGGGTCGAGCGGGAAGGACCCCGTGACCGTGACGGAGCGCGTGAACGCCATGCCGGTGAGCCGCAGGTCCAGGACGTCCCCGTCCCGCGCCTGCAGCGACGCGCCGCCGCGGACCGTGACCGCGAGCGACTCCCCGGCGGGCACGATGATGCGCAGGCTGTCGAAGAGCGCGACTCCACCCTGGAAGACGGCCGTGTCGGCCTCGCCCGCGCCGCCCGGCCCCGGCACCGGCGAGCCCACCCCGTTGCCGCCCTTGGGGGCGAGGCCCAGGAGGAGCGGCGACCAGTCGGCGTCGAGCTGGGCGGTGCCGCCCGGACCCGAGGTCCGGTTCTCGAAGTAGACCGCCTGCAGGGTCTCCGCGCGCGCGTTGGTGTTGAGGAGGCGGATGCGGAAGACCTCGTCCAGCGCGCCCGGGATCGCGACGTGGGACGGCTGGGCCCCGGCCGCGTAGAAGGCGGCGTGGGCCGCGCCGCCATGCAGCAGCGCCGGCGCGGCCAGGGCCAGGAGCAGACGACGCGAGGTCCTTCTCACCGGGACTCCGAGGCGAGGCGAGTGGGCGGGCGCGGGGAGCGCGTGCGACGCCCGGCCGGGACCCCCCCGGCGGGCGACGCCAATGTTTTCGGCGGGGGGAAGCGGGGGGTTTAGGCGGGTGCGGCAGGGCGGGCCACCCGGCCGGACGGCGGTGGGGCCGGCCCCTCGCGGCACTCGGGGCACCACACGCCCGTCTTCACCACCACCCCGAGGGCCTTGAAGCGGTGGCCCCGGCGGCACTCGAAGCGCAGCGGCTCACGGTGGTCGTTCCAGGTTGCCGACAGGCAGCGGCCGCCGCGCTCGACGGCCAGCGCCCGCATGCCCTCCAGCGTGCCGCGGGCGGAATGCGCGCAGACCGGGCACCAGCTGCGCTGCAGGATGCGGTTCGGGTGGGCCATCCAGGTGTGACCTCGCGCGCAGCGCCAGCGCAATCGCACCTTGTTCCCGTAGTAGTTCCGCGACAGGCAGGCACCGCCCCGCTCGGCCGCCGCCTGGCGCATGATCTCGATGCTCAAGCGGGCGGGCTTGCGACCCCGGAACGTCCTCGCGCACTCCGGGCACCAGCTGCCCTTCACGACGTCGCCGGGATCCGCCTCCCACTGGTGTCCCCTGCGGCAGCGCCAGCGGAGACTCGTCTGCGCATCCACGTACTCCGCCGACAGGCACTCTCCGCCGCGTTCGCGGGCGATCTGGCGCATCCGCTCGATGCTGCCCCGCTGGGTCCCGCGGCAGGTGGGACACCAGAAGCCCCGCTTCACCTGCTCGCCGGTCCGCAGGAAGAGATGCCCCACCGCGCATTGCCAGCTCAGCACTTGGTTGCCGCTGCGACAGCTCGCCGCCAGGCAGGCGCCGCCCCACTCCTCGGCCTTGGCGCGCAGCAGGGCGAGCAGCTCCTCCTCCTTGCACTTCGGGCACCACCCGCCCTTGTCAATGCTCGCAGGCGGCGCTTGCCACGCATGTCCCCGAGCGCAGCGAACGGGCATCCGAGTCGCGCAGTTCGCGTACCCGGGCGGGAGGATCTGGCCGCCACGGCTGCTCACGATGCGGGAGAGCCGGACGGACGCAAGCTCCCGGCGAGGCGCAGGCCGACGGGCCCTGCGATCCTCGATCGCGCACACCGGACACCAGCTACCCGTGAGGACGACAAGGGGGACCGTCTCCCACTCGTGGCCCTTCCGGCACCGGAACCGGAGCTTCGTCATGGAATCGATGTAGGCCGGCGAGAGGACGGCGCCGCCGCGCTCGGCCACGAGCCGGTAGAGCCTGGCCCGCGCCGGGGCCTTGCTCCTCTCGACCATCCCGGCGATCCCGCATCGCGGGCACCAGTGGCCCCGCCGGACGCGACCGGGGGAGAGCACGAACTCGTGGCCCTCCGCGCAGCGGAAGCGCAGCCCCGCGGCGTCGCGCGCGCCGGCGTCCGAGAGGAGGGCTCCGCCGCGGTCGCGCGCCATGCTCCGCAGCGGTTCCAGCGACGAGTTCCGCCTGCAGGTCGGGCACCACGCGCCGTGCATCACGGCCTGCGGCAGCGACCTCCACGTGTGTCCGCGCGCGCACCGGAACTGTGCCGGATCGCTCGGGCGGACGAGGCTCGCCGCGACGACCTGGCCGCCCCGCATCCCGGCCACGCGGCGGAGCCCTGCCAGCAGCCTCTCCCGCACCCGGGCGCGCCGGCTCTCTTCCCAGCAGCGCCGGCACCAGTGCCCTTGAAGGATGATGCCGGGGACCGTCTCCCACTCGTGGCCCCTCGCGCACCGGAACCGGAGCCTGGTCCTCCGGTTCACGTAGCCGGGGGAGAGGATCGCGCCGCCGTGCCCGGCCACCATGCGACGGAGCCGGCCGGCTGCGGTGGTCCGGCGGTTCTCCGTCGTGGCATTGGTCCTGCAGCCCGGGCACCAGCTCCCGCGCTCGATGGCCGCGGGGAGCGCCGCCCACTCGTGGCCCCGCCGGCAGCGGAAGCGGAGCTTGACCGCGTCGCCGAGGTAGGCCGGCGAGAGCAACCTGGCCCCGCGCTCCCGCGCGATGTCCTGCATCTGCTTCAGGTAGGAGCCCGATGATTGCCGCGCCATGGGGTCCTCGCTGGCGAGTTCTACCGCCTTGGGATCACCGCAGGCTCGCTGGTTGGAACCGCCCGTTCAGAATACCCGACGCGTCCAGCCGGGCGGCGCAGCCCGTCATGCGCGACGGTTCGCGCCGGCGATCCTACCCCGGGAACCCGGCCGAGACGTTCAGCGTCTCGCCGGTGACGTTGCGGCCGCTGTCGGCTGCCAGGTAGAGCGCGGCGGCGGCGACGTCCTCCTCCTCCACCATGCGCTTGAGCGCGGTGGGCGCCACGAACTTCCGCTCCACCTCCGCCTCGGGCTCGCCCAGGGCGGCGGCGCGGTGGCGGATCACCCGCTTCATGCGCTCGCCGCGCACCGACCCGGGAGCGATGGCGTTCACCGTGATCCCGTGGCCGCCCAGTTCCAGGGCGAGCGTCCGCGTGAGGCCGATCATCCCCCACTTTGAGACCGCGTAAGGGCTGCGCAACGGGTAACCGATGAGCCCGGCGATCGAGGCGATGTTGATGATGCGGCCGGAGCGCCGCGCGATCATGTGCGGCACGACGTGCTTGGTGCAGAGGAAGGCGCCGGTGACGTTGATGGCCAGGACGCGCTCCCAGTCCTCGCGGCGCAGCTCGGAAACCGGGGCGGTGGGCCCGGCGATGCCGGCGTTGTTCACCAGGATGTCCACGCCGCCGAACTCCGCGAGCGCGGCCGTCACCATGCGCTCCACCGCGGCCTCGTCGCTCACGTCGGCCAGCGCGGCGTGCGCGCGGCCGGGCAGCGCGC
>JBBIHL010000150.1:0-7436 GCA_037447075.1 Candidatus Eiseniibacteriota bacterium
GCCGCCGCTTCCCGGTCTCCAGGTCCTCGAACTCCACCCAGCCGGCCGCCGGCAGCACGTCGTCCCGCGGATCGCGCAGCACGAAGGCGGTGAGGTCGTGGCGGCGCGCCAGCACGCGCCAGGGCTTGGCGTCGAGCGGGGTCTCGAAGTCGCTCAGGACGAAGACCAGGCTGCGCCGCCTCAAGGTGCGCAGCAGGTGGCGCGCGACCGCGGTGAGGTCGGTGAGCCCCCGCGGGGAACGGTGCTCGAGCACGTCGCGCAGCACCCGCAGCACCTGGCGCCGCCCGCGCGCCGGCGGCACGGCGTGCTCCACCCGGTCGCTGGCCAGCAGCAGCCCCAGGCGGTCCTGGTTGCGCAGGGCGGCGAACCCCAGCAGCCCGCACAGCTCGGCCGCCAGCTCGCGCTTCTCCTGGCCGGTGGTGCCGAAGCGCATCGAGCGCGAGACGTCCACCACCACCACCACGGTGATCTCGCGCTCCTCGACGAAGCGCTTGACGTAGGGCTGGCCCAGCCGGGCGGTGACGTTCCAGTCGAGGTCGCGGACCTCGTCGCCGGGGACGTAGGGGCGCACCTCCTCGAACTCGATGCCGCGCCCCTTGAAGACGCTCTCGGCCTGCCCCGCCAGCAGGTCCTCCACCAGGTGGCGGGTGCGGATCTCCAGTCGGCGGACCTTGCGCAGCAGCTCCGCGGTCTGCATCAGGGCACGCGCACCTTCTCCAGGATGCGCCGCGACACCTCCTCGCCGTCCACCCCCTCGGCCTCGGCCTCGTAGGAGACGTGCACGCGGTGGCGGAGCACGTCCAGGGCCACCCCCTTCACGTCCTCGGGCAGGACGTAGGCTCGGCCGCGCAGCAGGGCCAGCGCCTGGGCGCCGCGCACCAGGTAGAGGGTGGCGCGGGGAGAGGCCCCGTAGGCGATGAAGTGCTCGAGGTCCAGGCCGTAGTCCTTGGGGCGGCGGGTCGCGGTCACCAGATCGAGCACGTATTCCTGGATCTTGTCGTCCACGTAGACCGACGCCAGCACCCCGCGGGCCTCCAGCACCTCGAGGCGCGACGCGCGCGGCTTGAGGGGAGGCAGCTCGTTGAGCCCGGCGCGCCGCAGGATCTCCTTCTCCTCGCCGCGCTCGGGGTAGCCGATGCACACCTTGAGCATGAAGCGGTCGCTCTGGGCCTCGGGCAGCGGGTAGGTGCCCTCCTGCTCGATGGGGTTCTGGGTGGCCAGCACCAGGAACGGCTCCTCCAGGGGATGCGTCTCCTCGCCCAGGGTGATCTGCTTCTCCTGCATCGCCTCGAGCAACGCCGACTGCACCTTGGCCGGGGCGCGGTTGATCTCGTCGGCCAGGACCAGGTGGGCGAAGAGCGGGCCGCGCTTGGCCGTGAAGGAGCCGTCGCGCGGGTTGTAGATCAGGGTGCCCGTGAGGTCGGCGGGCAGCAGGTCGGGCGTGAACTGGATGCGGCGGAAGTGGAGCCCGAGCGCCGCGGCCAGGCTCTTGACGGCGAGCGTCTTGGCCAGGCCCGGGACGCCCTCGATCAGGATGTGCCCCCCGGTGAGCAGGCCCACCAGCAGCCGGTCCACCATCTCGCGCTGGCCCACCACCGCGCGGCCGATCTCCTCGCGCACGTGGGTGAGCAGCTCTCCCGCGCTCTCGACTTTGCGCGCGGCCTCCTTGAGATCCACGACCATCGGGTCCGTCCTTGTGGGGTGAGGGAATCCGACGCTGACGGTTGCGGCCGCGGCATTATAGCCGAGCGCTCCAGCCGGCAAAAACGCGGCGCGCCGGCATCCGCCGCGCGGCGCACCGGTTCGGGGCGGCCGCCCCGGGGGATGGTAGGCTGCGCGTCATGGCCCTCACGGTCATGCAGGTGTTGCACCAGCCCGGCGGCTCGGGGTCGGTGACCTCGACCCTGCACTTGAGCCTGGCGCTGGCCCGCCGCGGGGTGCACGTCCGCTTCGTCTGCCCGCCCGACTCGGAGGTGGAGGGCGCGGCCCGCGCCGGCGGCCTCGAGGTGCTGGCCCGACCGCTGCGCAGGCGGGCGCGCCGGCGCAACGCCCGCGTGCTGGGGGAGCTGCTCGCCCGGCATCCGGTGGATCTGGTCAACAGCCAGAGCGCCCGGGATCGGGAGGCGCTGGCCTGGCTGGCGCTGACCGGCCGGCTGCCGTGCCCCCTGGTGGTGACGCGGCGCCAGATGCCCCACACCTTCTTCCTGGAGAACTGGATGGTGGGCCGGCTGGCCGCGCGGGTGATCGCCGTGAGCCGGCCGGTGGCCGAATCCCTGGCTCGCCGGGGGACTCCGCGCCGGAAGATCGCGGTGATCCCCAACGGCCTGGTGGCGGAGCGCGTGGACCGGCCGGTCACGGCCGCGGCCCTGGAGGACTGGAAGGCTCGCATCGGCTGGGAGCCCGGGCGGCGGACGGTGGGGGTGGTCTCCCGCCTCAAGGACCAGGCGGTGGCGCTGCGCGCCCTCGGCCGGGTGCGCACCCCGGTGCGCCTGGTGCTCGCCGGGATCGAGACCCCGGAGCGCCGGGCGGCGCTGGAGCGCCAGGCGGCGCGCGTCCCGGCCCGGCACGCGGTGGTGGTGGTGCCGTTCGACCCGGAGGTGCGGCCGCTCTACGACCTGCTCGAGGTGGTGCTGCTCCCTTCGCGCATGGAAGGGCTGCCCCAATCCTTGCTCGAGGCCATGGCGCTGGGCAAGCCGGTCATCGCCAGCGCCGCGTCGGGCAATCTGGACCTGGTGAGGGACGGCGTGGACGGGCTCCTGGTTCCGCCCCTCGACGAGGCGGCGTGGGCGGGCGCGCTGGAGCGGGTGCTCGGCGACGCGAGCCTGGCGGGAGCCCTGGGCCAGGCCGGGCGCGCGCGGGCGCGGGAGGGATTCTCCCTGGACCGCACCGCGGACCTCACCCTGGCGCTCTATCGGGAGGTGCTCGCGGGGGCCGCGGCGGCGCCGGGCCGGGCCCGGTCCCGCCTCACTTGAGCACCACGGCGCGCCTGGCGGTGGCGAAGGGGCCGGAGCGGAGGCGGTAGAAGTACACGCCCGGGGGGACGCGGCGGCGCTCGTCGTCCAGGCCGTCCCAGACCCGCTCGAACCGTCCCGCGGGGAAGACCTGCCGGGTCAGCAACCGCACGCGGCGCCCGGCCAGGTCGAAGATCCCCAGCTCCCACTCGCCCGGGCGCGCGACCTCGAAGCCGATGCGGGCGGCGCCGCCGCGCACGGGGTTCGCGGACAGCAGCCGCAGGACGTCTCGCCCCTGCGGCCCGCGCGGGTCGTCGCCGACGCCGATGGGCAGAGGGCAGCCCCCCGGCAGGAGACACCCCGGCGCGATGAGGCTTTCCATCACGTTGCGGACGTAGAGGAGCCGGCCGAGGCCTTCCATGCAGTACGCGCCGGAGAGGTTGGCGATGTCGAACCCGTCGAGCGCGGTCCGGAAGTGCTTCGCGGCCGTCTCGGAGGTGCGGACGCCGGCCGCATAGGGCGCGCCCGCCCCGATCGGCGCGTAGTACAGGTAGGGCGCCGCGGCCACGGCGGGGTCCGCGCTCGGGACCAGCACATCGTTGGACCACTGGCAGACCCCGGCGGCCACGCCGTAGAGGTCCACCGTGGAGACAGGCGCGGTCGGGACGAGCGGCGTGCAGGCGTCGTCGTTGCCGGAGAGCGCGACGTAGCCGCCCCGATAGCCGGCGCCGAAGCGGCCCTGCAACAGCTCGGCGTGCGCTCCGCCGGCGGCGGACTCGCCCTCGGCGATGCCGTCCCCCATCAGCCAGGCCGCCCTCGGGCTCGACGCCGTGGCGGCGTCGAGGAACCCGGCGATCAGTGCGACGTCGTCCGAGGTGCGGCCGGGAATCGGCCCCAGCACTCCGGTGTGCACGTCGCCGGCCAGCCACACGATCGTGCGGTAGTAGGCCTCGAGCATCTCCGGGGTCGGCCCGATGCGCGCGTCCTGGCCCGCAAGGTAGCCATAGCCCGGCGCCGCGAGCCGGCTCCCGAACGCCCCGACCGAGGTGGTGAGGGACTCGGCCGCCTTGACGCCGAACATGTCGTAGAGGGTCCCGGGCTGGCCGCCGTGGTCGGCGCGGAAGCCGGGCGAGCCGTCGGGGAGGCGGTTGTTGGCCGGATCGTTGACGTCCGCCCCGCCCACCGCGTGCCAGCCGTTGTGCGCCCCCCATCGGTCCGAAGCGGCGCCGCAGATCGAGTCCATGACGCCGACCCAGACGCGCTCGTTGCCCCGGCTGTCGGCTCCGTCCACGAACAGCATGCACAGACCGCCCGCCCCGCCGTAGAACGGGCTCTTCCAGCGATCGGGCAGCACGCCGAACTGCTGCCAGCGGTGGCCGTCCGTGCTCCCCTCCCCGACCTGCGGCGAGACCATGGTGGTATCCGGCAACAGGGCGAACGCGCCGGTCGCGATCTCCTCCTTGCGGTGGAAGTAGCGCACATGGGTGCCCGGGGTGAACAGGCCGTCGGGGAAGATCTTGGTGTACTCGTAGGTGATCGGGTTGCCGTCGAAGCCCGTCCCCGGCACGGTGGCCCAGGCCGGCGGATAGGGGCTCGCGCCGCACGTGGTGTTGGCGCTGCTCACCGGGGCGGGCGCGACCGGATCCACCAGGAAGCACCGGTTCCGGGGAAGGGCCAGCGGGCCCGGCGACCCGCCGTTGCCGTGCGCCCCGCCCCGCGGGTCGTCGTCATGGTAGGTGGTGGCCCAGACGCCGGGAGCGATCCCCGGGAGGTTGCCGCGCGCGCCCACCGGGAAGTAGTTGCGCTCCGCCGTGTCCTCGCGCGCGCTGTTCCACACGTCCCAGTCCCAGCCGCCGGGGGCGGCCGCGTGCTGGGCCGCGGCTCCCGGGCTCGCCCGCTCCCCCGGGTTGGCCATGTACTGGCCCCAGAACGAGGCGTCCCCCGCGACGGCGATGTCCGGGGCGTCCGGACGCCGCTTGAGGCCCAGCGCCCGGTTGGTGGCGTCGCGATAGTTCCCCGGTCCCGGCTTGATGCTGAAGATCAGGTCCAGGCGCATGCCCGAGCCCGGCGCGCTGACGATGGCCGAATCCCCGGGAACCACCGGTCGCGCCAGGGCGCCGAGCGGCCCGGAGCCGCTCTGCGCCGGCGCGAGGTTGCGCCCGGTCTTCACGTGCGCGGCGGTGGTGTCGAAGGCCAGCGTCCCCGGGAGGCCGGGCGCGTCGTTGGCGGGGAACGCGTCCTGGAACCAGTTCCACAGGCTCGCCGAGAGCGAACCCACCGCGGGCGTCCCCTCCCCGCCACGGGCCGCCTGGACCACGCTGGCGGGCGAGCGGACGAACGCCACCGCCACGTTGTCCAGGTACATGCCGCCCCGGGGCGAGCAGCCGGCGGTGACGCCGAAGGCGAAGCAGGCCTGGGCGTAGGACCAGAAGATGCGGATGCTGTCGGGGTGGGCCGGCGACGCCGACGCGGTCGGATCCCAGACCATCAGGCCCTCCGAGGCGTTGTACTCCAGGCTCGAGAAGCACGCCGGCTCGGGGTTGTAGTAGACGACGGGCGGCAGGAGGATCGGCCCCCAGGTCTTGGCGCCGTTGGCCTGGCGCACGGGGTACGACTGGAACCCGTAGCTCCAGACGTTCCCGGTCACGCTCGGGCTGAACCGCCCGGCATAGACGTCGTAGAAGCTGTCCACCTCGGGGCGGCTCGCGATCTCCTCGTCGATCCCCAGCCCGTTGTAGGCCCCGACCCCGCCGTTCACCAGGTTGAGGGTGGGCGAAGCGACGAGCTGGAGCTGCTCCTGCTCCGCCGTGCCCGCCGCCCCGCCGGCCGCCTCGCCGTCGTCATGGTCCCCGCCCGACAGGACGTGGCCGAAGATGTTGCAACGCCGGCTGGGCGAATCGGGAGGGCCGCACAGGTCCTGGTAGTCGAGCGTGGCGAGGTCGTGAACGTGCCAGCGCGCCGCGGGCGGCTTCCCCGTGGAATGGAACGCCGCCGCCGGGGAGGCGGCGTTGTCAATGTCCGCCGGGCTCTCGAAGCCCACGGCGAGGCTGGCCCCGCCGGCGATCGCCACGTTGTCGAGGACCACCGCGCCGACCCCGTCCGAGGAGTAGGAAGGAAAGTCCGAATCGTCGCTGCCATGATTGGTCTTGACCCGGAAGACCAGCCGCAGCGATCCGTTGCCCGCCGCCCGGAGCTGGTCCACGACGGCCGCAGGGACGGCATGGACGTGGCGCACGGGGGTGAGGGCTCCGGTCGTCGGGTCGTGGCCGCCCTGGGCGCCGGCGACGCTGGCGAGCTCGACGTAGGGCTTGTCCACCGCGAGGACCTCGCTGAACCAGCGCCGCAGCGGGTCGTAGACCGGGCCCACGCGGCCGTCCGAGAAGCGGCAGGCGGCGTCGTCCACCGGCACGCCCAGGTAGACCATGAACGAGTCCACCGGCGGTGCCGGCGCTCCCGTGACCGGGTTGGCGTCCGTCGCCGAGATGAAGTTCCCGTCCTGGAGGGTGGGCGGCTTGAGGGGATCCTTGTCGAACCACCCGTGCAGGAGCGCCGGATCCGCGCTGACCCCGGTGCTCATGCGGCTGACGAAGTCGTAGGCGACGGCGAGCGGCTGGCCGGGAGACGGCGTGATGTCCCGGAACAGCATCTGGTCCACCTGCTCGGGATAGCCCGGAAAGTGGGTCGAGGTGCCGGCGGGGCCGCCGGCCGCAAAGCTGAACTGGGTGATCTGCGCGTTGAACGGGTTGCCGACCCCGGGGGTGTCGTCCCACACCGTGAGGTCGCCGTGCTCGCGCAGGCCGCACCAGGCCGAGTGGGTCCCCTGGATGGGATTCCAGGTCATGTGCTTGGCTCCCACCGTTCCGCCGGCCCCGGGGTCGCGGTGCCACAGGCCCGCCACCCCGAAGGTGCGCGGGACGCCGCCGGTGAGGGCGTTGCTCCGGTAGTTGAGCTGGTTGCCGTGGTCGAGCGCCTGCCAGGAGCGCTGCTTGTCGTCGGCCAGGTTCCCGCTGCCGCTGTAGAGCCGCTGGGGCAGCTTGAGCGGCCACCAGCCCATCAGGGAATCCCGCTCGTCCGGCTGGTAGAGGTCCCACCCCCAGGTGCCATCCCAGTCGCGCGGCGCGGCAGGAGCGTTGGCCGGGCTCCCGCCCTGCGTCAGCCGACGGGGCCCGCGACCCAGGTGGTAGGGGCCGTGGTCGAAGGGCGCCCCCGCGGCGACGTGGCCGACGAAGACCGTGTCGGGATCGTTGGCACCCGCACCTGCCCGTCCGCCTCGTCGCGGCCCGCCCGCGAGGCGGGCAGCCGCGCGCTGCGGGTTCATCAGAACCAGGCCGGATTCGGGAATGGGGTCGCCCCCGGCCTCGGGGGCCAGGGCGAAAAGACACAGGAGCGCTGCCAGGCACCGCGAAGGCCCGGAACGCACGGAGGTGCCTCTCCCCACAGGATGCCGAACTCTGCCGTCGTCCGCGGCGCGCGGGAGCCGCGCGC
>JBBIHL010000151.1:0-7423 GCA_037447075.1 Candidatus Eiseniibacteriota bacterium
CCCCGGCGCAGGCGCTCATCAGCACGTTGTCGAAGGCCGCGGGGTAGGCCCGCACCGTCCACGCCGCGAGCACCAGCCCCGCCACGGCCGCCCAGGTGAGGCCGCGGCGTGTCGGGGCCTCCGGCGGCTCAAGCACTGCGAACGCACCCGCGAGCACCGCCACCGCCAGCGGCCCGAAGAAGTCGCGCGGCCAGAACTGCAGGAGCAGGGCCGGATCCATGGAGTAGTGGCCGGCGAGCTCGAAGACGTAGTAGCGGTACCAGCCGCCGCTCGCCCGGTCGAGCGCCAGGGCGCTCCCGCCCGCGAGCACGGCCAGCGTGGCCGCGAATACCACCCCTCGCGCGCGGTCGGCGGCGAGCAGGTAGAGAAGCACGGGGAGCGCGGCGACCGCGGCCGACTGCTTGGCGAGGAAGGACAGCGTGACCAGGGCTCCGGCCAGCACCGGCCCCCGCACCCGCGTGGCGTCGGCCCGCAGCACCAGGAAACCGCCCAGCAGCAGCGCCAGGTAGAGCGAGTCGGTGCGCGCCACGTCGAGCCAGGCGCCCGCCAGCCGGTAGGTGGCGAAGAAGAGCCCCGCGACGAGCAGGCCGGCCTCGCGCCGGCCGGTCTCGAGCATCACGTGGCGATAGAGCAGCGCCCCGCACCCCACGGAAGCGATGAGCGAGAGCAGGCGCAGGGGCGCGAAGCCGTCGCCGCCGAAGCGAGCCGCCAGCGACGCCAGCCAGAAGTAGAGGGGCGGGTAGTTGAAGGGAATGTAGTCGAGCGAGGGCGCCACGTAGAGCGGGCGGCCTTCGAGGATGCGCCGCACCATGGCCAGGCTCCCGCCCTCGATCCACTCCAGCTCGAAAGGGTGGCCGAGCCGGAGGATGGCGAGCGTCACGTAGCCCGCGGCGAAGAGGAGCGCCAGCCCCAAGACCAGGGCGCGCAGCAGGCGCGGGGGGCGGGGGAGCGCGGTCGGACCGCCGGGCATGGCGGCCGGCACTCTACCATCGGTGGCCGCCGGCGGGCCGCGCGGCCGGCCGGTTTGTAATGGAGCCCGCCCGCCGGGCGAGGTAGGCTGGGTTGCCAACCGCGCGGCCGGGTCGAGACCCATGAGGCCGCGCGCCCAGGGAGGAGCGCGCGATGACCGACACCCCCCGCCATGGGCCCTGCCCCTGCGGCAGCGGCAGGAAGTACAAGAACTGCTGCGAGCGCAAGCGCGTCGAGGAGCTGGCGCGGCACGGGGCCGTCCGCGATGCCCTACCCCGCGCCGCCGACTGGCTGACGACCCGCTACCGCAGGGAGGTGGGAGCGGCGCTCGAGGAGGATTACTTCGGAGCGCTCGACGAGGACGGGATGGACGCGCTCACCGAGCTGCCCCCGGACATCTCCGACATGCTCGAGGTCAACGCCACGGAGTGGCTGATCGCCGAGGGAGCGATCCGCGTCCCGGGGCCGGAAGGTCCGGCGCGGCGTCGGGCGCTGGACCTGCTGCTGGGGCCCGGCGGGCCATTGCTCACCCCGCAGCAGCGTGGATACCTGGAGGAGCTGGGGCGCAGCCGGTTGCGTCCCTACGAGGTCCTGGAGAGCCGGCCCGGAGAGGGGCTGCTGCTCCGCGACCTTCTCGACGAGGCGGGCGGCCCGGTCTGGGTGACCGAGCGGCGCGGGTCACGGCAGCTCGTGCAGTGGGACGTCATCGGGGCGCGGGCGCTGCGGTGCGCCGACGAGATCGTGCTCTCGGGTGCGATCTACCCGGTAGCCGACCACGAGCGGCTGGACCTGGTGACCGCAATCCGAAAGGCTGCGGCCGGCACCGATGCCACCGGCTCCCGGCTGCGGCGGGCCCAGCCGGAGGGCCACATCGTGGGCCTCACCATCGTGGACTTCTGGCTCCATCGGCTCACGGCGCCCCCGCCCGAGATCCAGCTCCGGGACGCCGGGACGCGCGAGCCTCTGATGCTGGTGACCGACCACTACGAGGTGCTCGACTGGGATCGCCTGGCCCAGGCGCTGGAGTCGCAGCCCGACGTCGAGGGCGACCAGCGCGAGGGCTGGACCCGCTTCCAGACGCTCGAAGGGGATCGCCGGCGCTCCCTGCTCGCCGTCAACATCGGGCGCAGGCGGAACCGCATCGAGCCCTTCGCGCGCACGCTGAGGCTCGCCGACGAGGGCCGGGTCTGGCTGGAGGGGCTGGCGGGCGCGGCGATCCGGCACGTGAGTCGGGACGTCGTGGACCCTCGCAGCATCCTGCAGGGCAAGGGCAGGCTCCGCGCCCGCGAGTCGCGCGGGTTCTCCTGGAGATTCACGCCGGCGGAGGCAACGGAGGCGGCACAGGCGGTCCATGACCGCGCGTATCACGGCTGGGCCGACCAGCCGGTGCCCGCGCTGGGTGACCGCACGCCGCGCGAGGCGGTGAAGGACGCGGAGGGCCGGGAGCGGGTGATCGCGCTGCTCAAGCTCTACGAGTCCGCCGAGCACCGCCGTGCGCGCCAGGAGAGACGCGAACCCGCGGACCTGCGGTTCCTCTGGGAGCAGGTGGGCCTGGAGCGGCCGAGGAGCATCGGACAGCTCGCGCGGTTATGAGGACGCGGGCCGCCTCCCAGAGCGGCCGCAAGCCGGCAGCAACTCGATCTCCGCCACGCGCCGCCCGGCAGGGCGCGACCGAGGCGTCTTGGCCGCATCTCCCAAGGGCGTCAACGCGAGCCCGTCCTGGCGTTCGGCATCCGCGAGCCCTCGGATTCGCTTGCCGGGCGTAACGCGCGGCGTTATTATGGTTCCGTGATCCGCGGCTTCCGCGACAGGGACACGGAGCGGCTCTTTCACCGCTACCCTGTGCGGAAGCTGGCGGGGGACGTGCAGCGCGTGGCCCTCCGGAAGTTGCGTCAGCTGGACGCGGCGATGGGCCTGGGCGACCTGCGCGTTCCTCCGGGGAACCGCCTGGAGAAGCTCCGCGGGAACCGGGCGGGTCAATACAGCATCCGGATCAACGAACGGTGGCGAATCTGCTTTCGTTGGTTGGACGGAGATGCCCACGACGTCGAGATCGTGGACTATCACTAGGAGAAGGGATGGCGACCAAGCGACTTGCTCCCGTGCACCCTGGAGAGATCCTCCTCGAAGATTTCCTCAGGCCGCTCGGGCTCAGCCAGTACCGTCTAGCCAAGGGACTGCGCGTGCCTCCACGCCGCATCAATGAGATCGTGCTGGGCAAGCGATCGATCAGTGCCGACACAGCCCTTCGGCTTGCGCGGTTCTTCGGCACGACGGATCGTTTCTGGCTCAACCTTCAGGTGGCCTACGATCTGGATGTCGAGCGAGATCGTCTCGGGGGGCGAATCCGTCGCGAGGTCAAGGTGCTGCGAAAGGCCAGCTAACCGAAGGCACGCAGGAGACCGCGCAGAACGCTGCCGGCGTCACCGGTAACCCTATTCTACTGCTTCATCTCCGCCAGCCGGTAGAGCCGCTCCACGTTCTCCTGCACCCAGGCGTGCAGGCGCGTCAGCTCGGCCTCGCGACCCGGCCGGGCCACGAACTTGCCGGTGGCGGGGTCGCGCTGCACCAGGTGGTGGAAGCGCCGCTGGGCGCCGAGGAACTCCTCCACCGGCGGTCGGGCGGCTTCCTCCAGCTCGCAGTCCTTGACGGAGCCGCCCTTGCCGCGCTCCCAGACGAAGGCCGGGAACACGCCGCTCTGCGCCCCCAGCGTGGCCAGCTCCACGGTGCGGCCATCGTCGAACTTCCAGCCGGAGATGCACGGGGCCGGCACGAACAGCACCGCGGTGCCCTGCGACTCCAGCGCCCGCTCCACGGTCTTCACGAACAGCTTGCCGTGGGCCGGGCTCACCTGGGCCACCAGGTCGGCGCCGGCGGCGATGGCCAGGTGGATGTAGTCCAGCGGCGGCGACAGGTTGCCGGGCACGGCGCGGCCCACGGGCGTGGTGGAGGTGTCCGAGAAGGGCGTCGCGGTGGGGCTGTACTGGAAGCCGGTGTTGGCGAACACCTCGTTCACCAGCACCAGGATGGTGATGCGCGAGCGGCGGTAGATGGTGTGCAAGAGCCCTCGCAGGCCGATGGCGATGGCGCCGCCGTCCCCGCTGGTGGCCACCACCTGCACCGGGCGCTCCAGGGCGCCGGCCGCGGTCAGGACGTCGGCCACGTCGCGGATGGCCTCGCCCAGGGTGGGCGCGGACTCGAAGACGTTGTGCATGATGGAGAAGCTCTTGCCGTAGTCGTCCGGCGACCTGGTGCCGCGCCCCCACGCCACCACGTTGGGGAAGGCCAGGCTCGACACCTCGGCGCAGGAGGTGCCGAGCGTGACGATGGTCTTCACGCCGTTGTCGGTCACGCGCCCCACGTTCTGCAGCGCGATGGACTCCATGCAGCCCGTGCACAGCGTGGAGCCGGGCTGGAAGAAGCTCTCGTGGAGCGCAGTCTCCTTGTAGCCGCTCATAGCCGCCTGCCTTCATGGAAGACGAGGTAGCCGGCCGCACCGGCGCCGTGCGCCGGCCCCCCGCCTGTTCCGGCCCCGGGCCGGGTTCCATCGGCGGCCTCACCGTGAAGCGAGGAGGCGCCAGCGAGAGTCGCGCTCTCACGTGCCCCACCACGCGCCTCCCCATCCAGCGCCCCGCGCTTCACGGCGTCCAACACCGCTCGCGCTTCGTCCAGCATGGCCTCCCAGCTCGCCTCCGAGACATCGGCGCCCCCCAGGCCGGCGAACGCGCTCACGATCCGCGGCGGGTTCGCCAGGTCGGCCACGGCGTCGGCCACGTCGAGCGTCAGGTGGCCGCGCCCGAAGTGGTGCGCCTGGTTCAGCACCAGCACCACCCGCGCCCGGGCGAGCCGCGCCCGCACCGCGTCGCGCGGGAAGGGCGTCAGCAGCCGGATCGCGAGGCCCGCCACCCGCAGGCCGTGCTCGGCCTGGTAGTCCGCGCGCAGCGCCTCGAAGGTGCCGAAGTCGGGGCCCATGCCGACCACCGCGATGTCCACCGGCCCCGTGGGTGACGGTCCGCCCGCCCCATCCTCCTCCCAGCCCACCGCGTCGAAGAACGCCAGCCCGGGCCTCCCGAAGTGGCGCTCGAAGTCGGCGCCGATCGCGGGCAGCACCTCGAAGGTCCGCTCCATGCGCCGCTTCTGGTCCATCTTGAAGCCCTGGAACCAGCGCGAGGTCGAGCAGTTCCCGAAGGCGGTGTCGCCGTTGATGAGCCCCGGCAGCTCGCTGGGCTGGATCCACCGGTCCTGGAAGGCGTGCACCTCGACGTCGGGCTCCACCACCAGCCGGGCGCTGCGATGGCTGTCCTTGATGCCGTAGTAGCCGGGCATGGTGGGCGTCATGATCTCGGGATGCATGCCCAGGCACGGGGCCTGGATCACGGTGTCGTAGATCTGCTGCTTGCCGCGCGCCACCAGCTGGATGAAGCCGTCGTCGCGATGGGCCAGGGCGTCCGAGGGATCGCCCTCGATGCACAGCGGGTAGTTGGCCGTGGCGCGGAAGACGTTGATCACCATCACGTTTCCCAGCCCGCTCGCGCCCAGCGAGCGGGTGACCTCGGTCATGTGGTCCAGCCCCACGGAGCTGGTCGCGGTGGGGAAGATCAGGTCCCGGCAGGCGGCCGCCGCGCCGGCCATGTAGTCCGCCACCGCGTGTTCGGCCTCGAGCAGCTTGACCCGCCGGATGCCGGGATTCTCGGCGATCTGCGCCGCCACGGTCTCGATCCACTTGGTGGAAGGGGTGATGGGGAAGCCGGCGAAGATCACGCAGCGCCACATCTGGAGCGTGGCGATGGCGGCGGCGGCGTTGCCGTCGGCGGTGATGGTCTCGCGCGCCGCGTAGAGCGCCGGGTGGGCGGCGCGCACCCGCTCCAGGTTGACGACGCCCTCGTAGCGCTCGCCCGACGGGGTGGCTGCGTGCGGCGTGGGCAGCGCTGCGGGCCTCGGGCTCTCGCGCTTCATGACTCCACCGGCGCCGCTTCCCACGCCTCGGCGTAGGGGGCGTCCTTGAACAGCTTCTCCGGGCAGACGGCGATGCATTCGCCGCACAGCTTGCAGTAGGTGCTCACGTCCACCCCCGTCACCAGCACCACCTTCTCGGGGTGCGGCTCGAAGCGGATGATGCCCTCGGGGCAGTTGGTGATGCAGTGCGCGCAGCCGGTGCACGCCTGGTTGGGGTCCTCGAACTGGAGGCGGAACCCGCGGCGGGCGTAGTCGGCGGTGCGGTTGGCGCGCGCGGTGGAGCTGTAATTGTCGAGCGAGCCTTCGGCGCGCGAGAGCCGCAGCGCGGTCTGCGCGCCGAGCGGCAGGTCCCCGTAGCCATCGAAGCGCTGCGTCCCGTGGTCCCCGGGCCGGGCGCAATCGAACACGCCGCTCCGTACCGCCTCGTCGCTGGCACGCAGCGCCTCCTGGTTGCGCTCCAGGAGCGCCTCGGGGATGCGCCGTTTCTTGAGCGTGTGGACGAAGGAGGCGAAGATCCGGTCGCCGGAGAGCCCGCCGATGGCGCGCGCCGCGGCCACGTAGACCGACACGTTGCCGATGGCATGCTTCAGGTGGCGCGCGCCGATCTCGTCGCCCGGCACGGTGAACACGCGGCCGGAGAGCCGGTAGTGCTGCGCGCACTCCTCGGGACTGCGGCGCGTGTTGATCACGAAGGTGCCGCCGGGGGGCACGCCCTGCGCGAAGTCCACGGAGCGGGCGGCGGCCTCGTCCATCAGCACGGCGACGTGGGGCCGCGTGACCTCGCAGGCCTTGAGGACGGGGTTGCGGCCGGCGCGAAGGAACGAGCGGAGCGCGGCCCCGCGGCGCGCCGAGCTGAACAGGGGCCACTCCTGCACGTGAAGCTCCGGGTCGGAGAGCAGCAGGGCGCCCAGGCTCTGGAACGCCAGCACCAGGCCCCCGCCCGCCCTGCCGTCGCCGCGGATCTCCAGGACCGAGTCGCGCAGCACCTGCTGGGGGTCGAGCAGATTCATCGGGCGCTCACTTCTTCTTCCACAGGATGGCGTGGCCTGGACAATCTGTCATGACCTTCTGCAGTAATGGCAGCTTCGCCTCGTCCAGGTCCCCGTTGTAGACCTCGGCAACCTCTTCATCCTCCACCTTGCGGAAGACGAGGGGCATGGCCTTCCAGCAGTCGCCGCACTCGGTGCACAGGTCGGAGTCCACGTAAAACTCAGGCACCTTGCCCATTACCGCCTCCTCCCGTAGCCGTCGCCGGGGCGGGTCGTGTTTCATGCCCCAGCGCCTCCCTTTTGCATGAATCATGCAAGACCGCCCCGTGGGCCTCGCCCCGGCCCGGCCGGAGCCGGGGGGCCTCTTCGAGGTGCTTATGCGGGCTGGCGACTATCCCACCGGAGATCGCGCGTCGCTTGGGGGCGCGCCGGCAACGTGTTGGGTCTCGCGCCGTGAGCGCGCGGATGCCGTGCTGGCAGGCGATGCCGGCGATGGCAGCCCGGAGCGC
>JBBIHL010000152.1:0-5426 GCA_037447075.1 Candidatus Eiseniibacteriota bacterium
GGACGAAGTGCTCCGCCAGCAGGAGCAGGTCGTCGCCCCGCTCGCGCAGCGGCGGCAGGCGCACCTGGACGGCGTTGAGCCGGTAGTAGAGGTCGGCGCGGAAGCGGCCGCCCCGCACCGCGTGGTCGAGCCGGTGGTGGGTGGCGCTCACCACGCGCACGTCCACGCGGCGCACCCGCGTGTCGCCCACCCGGCGCGCCTCCCCCTCCTGCAGGACGCGCAGCAGCTTCATTTGCAGCAGCGGGCTGGCGTCGCCGATCTCGTCCAGGAACAGGGTCCCGGCGTCGGCGGCGTCGAACAGCCCCTGGCGGTCGGCCACCGCGCCGGTAAAGGCCCCGCGGGCGTGCCCGAACAGCTCGCTCTCGATCAGGGAATCGGGCGTGGCGCCGCAGTTGTGCGCCACGAAGGCGCGGCTCGCGCGCCGGCTGGCCATGTGCACCGCCCGCGCCACCAGCTCCTTGCCGGTTCCGGTCTCGCCCACGATCAGCACCGGCAGGTCGCTGGGCCCCACCCGCTCCACGAAGGCGCGCACCTGGACCCACAGCGGATGCTCCCCCAGCAGCACCACCCCCGGATCGAAGCCCGTCCCCACTCGCCGCTCCATCCCCTCCCCTCCCGGCGCGGCGGGGCCCCGCGCCCTTGGGTCCGCCGGCGGCGCTTCCGCGCGCCGCGGACCTTCAGTCCTCCACCCAGTCCACTCCCCGCTCGCCCGCCACCACCTCTCCGATCTCGAAGACCTCCTCGCCCACCGCGCGCAGGGTGGCCGCGGCGCCCGTCGCGTCCCCCCGGCTCACGCACGCCACCATGCCGATCCCCAGGTTGAAGGTGTCCCGCATCTCGTCCGTCGGGATCCCGCCCGCCTGCTGGAGCCAGCCGAACACGGTGGGCCAGGTCCACGCCCGGGCCCGCACCCGGGCGCGGCAGCCTTCGGGGAGCACGCGCGCCAGGTTGCCGGCGACGCCGCCGCCCGTCACGTGCGCCAGCGCGTGGAGGCGGCCGCGCTCGAGCAGCGGCCAGAGCGCCGCCAGGTAGGGACGGTGGCGCGCGAGCAGGGCCTCCCCCACGCTGCGGCCGGGGTCGCCGGGAAGCGGCGCGTCCAGCGGGAGGCCGCTCTGCTGCAGCACGCGGCGCGCCAGCGAGAAGCCGTTGGTGTGCAGCCCCTCCGAGGCCAGCCCCAGCAGGCGGTCGCCGGGCCGCACCCGGCTGCCGTCCAGGACCAGGGCGGGATCGGCCGCGCCGATCATGCAGCCGGCCACGTCCACCACGCCGGCCAGGTAGGTGTCCGGCATCTGCGCGGTCTCCCCGCCGAGCAGCGCGCACCCCACCTCGCGACAGGCGGCGGCGAGCCCCTCCACCACCGCCAGCACCACCTCGGGCTCCAGGCGCGACTGGGCGATGTAGTCGAGGAAGGCCAGCGGGCGCGCGCCGTGGCAGAGCAGGTCGTTGCAGCCGTGATAGACCAGGTCGGCCGCCGCGGCCTCCACCCGGCCCGCCGCCAGCGCCAGATGGAGCTTGGTGCCCACGCCGTCCATGGTGGCGGCGAGCAGCGGGCCCTCCCCCGGCCATTCCATGAGTCCGGCGAAGCCTCCGCGGATCGGCCGCACCCCCGGCCCCCAGGTGGACTCCACGCTGCGGGCCAGCCGGCGCTTGACCGCGTCCCCCGCCCCCACGTCCACCCCGGCGTCGCGGTAGCGCATCAGCCGTGCGCCTGGCGGGGGCGGCGCCCCAGCAGCAGCAGCTCCTCGCTGCTCGGGCTCGCAATCAGGGGCATGGCCCCCGCGCGCACCAGCCGGACCAGGCATCCCACCACCTCGGCGTCGAACTGGGTCCCCGCGCCCCGTTCCAGCTCGTCGAGCGCGGCGGCCACGCTCAAGGCGCGGCGGTAGGGGCGGTCCGAGGTCATGGCGTCGAAGGCGTCCACCACGTTGAGCACCCGGGCCCCGTAGGGGACGTCGTCGGCCCGCAGCCCGTAGGGGTAGCCCAGGCCGTCCGGGCGCTCGTGGTGGCTGCGCACGATCTCGGCCGCGCGCCGCAGGGCGCGCACCTTGCTCACGATCGCCGCGCCCGCGGCGGGATGGGCGCGCATGGTGCGCTGCTCCTCGTGGGACAGCCGCCCGGACTTGCGGATGATGTGCTGGTGCTGGGGGCCGATCTTGCCCAGGTCGTGCACCAGGGCGGCGTACTCGATCTCCTCGATCTCGCGCTCCGGGCGCTTCATCTCGCGGGCGATGCGCACCGCGTACTCGGCCACCCGCCGCGAGTGCTGGCGCGTGTAGGGGTCGATCTCCTCGAGCACCTCGGAGAGCGCGCGCACGAAGTCCTTGAGGTCCTCCTTGATCTCCACGTAGAGCTTGAACGAGTGGCGCGCCACCAGCAGCGGGATGCAGAGCAGCAAGACGCCCCACGGCCCCGCGGCGAAGTAGACCACCACCAGCAGCGCCCCGAGCGCGATGAAGGAGAGGTGGTGGAGCAGCCCCGCCAGGTAGTTCCGCTTCCACACCGTCCAGGGGCCGGGACCGGTGGTGACCCCGATGACCGCGCTCACCAGCGCGGAGTTGACCGCGAAGAAGGTCACGGCGCAGACCAGCAGCGCGGGGACGTCGGCCGGGAAGCTCAGCCGCCCCACGCGGCCGCCCGCCGCCAGGTAGGCGAAGCCCGCGGCGAAGGTGGTGATGCAGTACTGGGCGGCGTTGTAGAGCGTCCGCACCAGCGGCTTGCGCAGCACCACGCCCTGGGTGACGAGGGTGCTCAAGAGGTCCATCCAGGCGGTGTAGATCGGCCCCAGGATGATGATCGAGGCGAAATCGAGGGCCGCGCCGGCCGTCACGTAGCCGCCGCTCGGGACCTGCACGGGGGAGGCCTCGGCCACCAGCATGCAGATCAGCACCACGGCGATGACCGTGGGGTCGGCGGCGCCGGCGCGCGGGCTGAAATGGCCGAGCAGGCCGGCGGCGAGCAGGATGACGGCGGTGTAGGTGAGGAGGAAGAGTCGGGGATGCAGGTACGGTTGCGTCCGGTTCACGGAGGGAAGCTAGCCGGAGGCGGGCCGCGGCACAACGGGGATGTCGGAGGAGACCGACACCGGCTTCGGGCGGGTTCAGCTACCTCTCGATGCGTTTGGCCTCGCTTCGAGCAACCGCCACTACCAGCCGGACTTGCCGAACAGGATAATGACGTTACGCGCGAAGGAACCAGCAATGACCGCAAGCAGCGTGCTCACGTGACCACCTCCTTTTTTCAGACTCTGCCGGGAAGCCCTTGCGCTTCCCGCCAGGAGGGGTTCGCTTCGCTTGGCCGCTCACGCTCCGCTCTGCCCTAGGCCGATGTCGGTCTCACCGGTATTCGACAGGCTCGCGGTTGTTCAGTCCTCCGATCAGGCGGTTGAGCGCCGACAGCGTGGCCAGCACCACCGCCTGCTGGACATCACCTTCCACCGTGCAGGTGCCGGTGAGGGGCTTCTCCTGCCGGTGGCTCATCCACACCAGTGAGACTACCACGATCTGGCGCCGGCCGAGAGGAATCAGTTCGACGCCCTCAACTGCCAGCGCCACATCGTCTTCCAGGAAGTGGCGCAGGGCTTCCAGCGTCGCCTGCGCCACCAGGGGCAGCGCCCCCTGGCGCGTGCCGGTCCCCGACGCGCTGCCCAGACGCGTGAGACCTTTCCAGCGCAGCTCGACCTGCGCCTGCACGCGGGCGCCGGTGACGAACAGGTTGACGCTCACGAAGCGCAGGCGCCCCGCCTCGGTGCCCGTCACGTCCGGGGCGCTCGCGGACGAGATGCCGCCCTGCGCGTCGGGCCGCGCGGGCCGCTCGGCCGGCGCCGCCCCTCCGTTCGCCGCCGAGGCGCCGGAGGCCGGACGGGTGTAGGCCACGCTCACCACCCGGTGGTCGATGGGCTGGTTGAAGCGGGCGAGCAGCGTGGTCTCGACGTCGCGGACGATCTGCTTGGGGGGGCGGTCGGAGGAGGAGAGGATGTGGATCTCGCGGATGGCTTCGCCATCAACGATCACCGTCGCCCCGTCCACGTCGCGCAGGCCGCGCAGGGCCTCCTCGACCTGGCTCTTCCACTCACCGCGGCTGGATCCGGACGACAGGGCGGCACCTCCTTGCGGCGGCTGGGCTCGTACGCCCCCAACTCTAGCACAGCCCGCGCGCGGCGCTCCAGGCGCAACCGCGGGCGGGGCGCGTCACTCCCAGATGGGCTTGAGGTCCAGGTGGATCATCCGGTGCAGCTCCTGGACGCGCTGGGCGATCTCGCCGGGAGTGCACTCCACCAGGCGCCGGGGGCTGAACGACTCGATGGCGATCGAGGCCAGGGCGGTCCCGCACAGCATGGCGTGCCGCACCGCCGCGTCACCGCGGTCGTCGCGGCGCGCCAGGTAGCCCAGGAACCCGCCCGCGAACGAATCCCCCGCCCCCGTGGGGTCGGCGAGCCCGTCGAGCGGGTAGGCCGGCGTGAGGAACCGGCCCTCCTGCGACTGGTAGAGGGCCCCGTGCTCGCCCTTCTTGACGATCACCGCGCGGGCTCCCTCGTCGAGCAGCCGCCGCGCCGCGCGCGCCACCTGGGTCTCCCCCGCCAGGGCCTTGGCCTCCTCCTCGTTGAGCAGGGCCACGTCCACGCGGCGCAGCACCTCGAGCACCCGGTCGGGCTTGCGCGCGATCCAGTAGTTCATGGTGTCGGAGACGGCGAGGCGGGGCCGCTCCACCTGGCCGAGCACCTCGAGCTGCAGGTCCGGATCGATGTTGGCGAGGAACACGTAGGGGCAGCGGCGATGATGCTCCGAGAGCCTGGGGTGGAACCTGGAGAAGACGTTGAGCTCGGTGAAGAGCGTGCGGGCGTGCCCCAGGTCTACGTGGTATTCGCCGCTCCAGCGGAAGGTGCGGCCGGCCGCGGTCTCGAGCCCCGAGATGTCCACGCCGCAGGCCCGGAACAGCTCGCGGTAGGGCGGCGGGAAGTCCTCGCCCACCACCGCGACGACGCGCACCGGCGCGAAGTGCCGCGCGGCCAGGGAGAAGTACGACGCCGACCCGCCCAGCGCACCGTCGGCGCGCCCGAACGGGGTGCGGACCGAGTCCAGGGCCACCGAGCCCACCACCAGGATGTCGGCCGCCGGGTTCACGCCGTGGCCTCGGCCGCGCGCTCCATGCGGTCGGGCGCCGACACCCCCATCAGCGCGAGCCCGTTGCGCAGCACCGTGCGCGTGGCATCCGCCAGCAGCAAGCGGGCGCGCGACAGGGCGGCGTCCTCGCTCACCACCCGGTGGACGTGGTAGAAGCGGTGGAAAGCGCCCGCCACCTCCATGAGGAAGCCCGGCACCCGGTGGGGCTCGCGCGCCTCGGCCGCCCCCCGCACCACCGCCGGCCAGGTGGCCAGGCGGCGCAGGAGCGCCACCTCCTCCGGCGCGGTCAGCCGGTCGCAGGCGGCC
>JBBIHL010000152.1:5480-7364 GCA_037447075.1 Candidatus Eiseniibacteriota bacterium
CCGGCGATGCGGGCGTGGGCGTACTGCACGTAGAAGGCGGGGTTCTCGTCGCTCTGCTGCCTGGCCAGGTCCAGGTCGAAGTCCAGGTGCGCGTTCGTGCTGCGCAGCAGGAAGAAGAACTTGGCGCAGTCCACGCCCACCTCGCGCACCAGGTCCTCCAGGGTGATGAACTCGCCGGCGCGCTTGGACATGCGCACCGGCTGGCCGCCGGACACCAGGTTCACCTGCTGCACGATGAGCACCTCCAGGTAGCCCCTCGGCAGCCCCAGCGCCTCCAGCGAGGCCTGCAGGGGAAGGATGTGGCCGTGGTGGTCGGGACCCCACAGGTCAATGACGCGGTCGAAGCCGCGCTCCGCCTTGTTGCGGTGGTAGGCGATGTCGGGCAGCAGGTAGGTGGGCGCGCCCCCCGAGCGCACCACCACCCGGTCCTTGTCGTCCCCGAACCGCGAGGTCCGCAGCCAGCGCGCGCCCTCGGCCGCGTAGACCACGCCGCGCTCCTCCAGCGCGGCCAGCGTGGCGTCCACCTCGCCGCTCTCATGGAGGGACGACTCGTGGAACCAGCGCTCGAACTCCACCCCGTAGGCGGCGAGGTCGCGGCGCTGCCACGCCACCACGCGCGCGACCCCCTGGTCGCGGAACCACCCCCGGTCTCCCGCCGCGGCGCGCGCCCGGGCCTCGGCGCCGGGCAGCTCGCGCGCCATGGACTCCAGGTAGGCCCCCACGTAGCCGTCCTCCGGCATCGCCGCCTCGCTTCCCTGCGACTGCAGGAAGCGCACCATGAGGGACTCGCCCAGCAGCTCGACCTGGCGCCCGGCGTCGTTGACGTAGAACTCGCTGGCGGCCCGGTGGCCCGCCGCGCCCAGCAGGCGCACCAGCGTGCTGCCCACGGCCGCGGCGCGCGCGCTCACCACGTTGAGCGGCCCGGTCGGGTTGGCGCTGACGTACTCGACCAGGAACGAGCGCGGCGAGCCGGCGGGGGAGGTGCCGAAGCGGTCGCCGGCTTCCGCGATGCGCAGCGCCAGGCGCCGCACGAAGGCGGGCGCGTAGTGGAAGTTGAGGAACCCGGGGCCCGCGATCTCCACGCGCTCGAACACCGCCGGGTCGCGCGGGAACGCCTGAAGCAGCGCCTCGGCCACCGCGCGGGGGGGGCGCTTGAGCTCGCGCCCCAGCGCCAGCGCCAGGTTCGTGGTCCAGTCGCCGTGCGCCGGATCGCGCGGCACCTCCAGCTCCAGCCGGGCCGCTCGCTCGGGCGTGTGCCAGCCGCAGGCCTTCAGCGCCTCGAGCAGCTGCTCAGTCAGTCGGCTCCAGATCAAGGCTCACCCGGTGCGCGTCTCCCCACAGGCGCTCGAGCAGGTAGTACTGGCGGGTGCGCTCGTGGAACACGTGCACCACCAGGTCCACGTAGTCGAGCAGCACCCAGCGCCGGCTCTCCCGGCCCTCGATGTGCCAGGGCCGCACGCCCTGCGGATCGAGGGCATCCTCCACGGCGTCGGCGATGGACTCCACCTGCCGCTCGCTCGCCCCGCTGCAGATCAGGAAGAAATCCGCCACGCTGCCGAGCTCGCGCAGGTCCAGCGCCACGATGTCGAGCGCCTTCTTGCCGGCCGCGGCGCGCGCGGCCGCCTGCAGGAGGCGGGCCGCCACGGCGCGCGAGGATCCCCGGGGCCGCGCGCTGGAGGGGATGGGCGGCACCTAGTGGTTGCGCCGCACGGCGTAGTCCACCGCCATGGACAGGGCGCGCCGCGCGGGGGCCGGATCGTCCGCGAGCAGCAGCGCCCGCGCCTCCTCGCCCAGCCGCTCGGCGCGGCTGCGGGCGTAGTCGAAGCCGCCCGCCTGCTCGATCAGCGACGCGGCGCGCCCGTCCCAGAAGAACACCTCGAACAG
>JBBIHL010000153.1:0-7306 GCA_037447075.1 Candidatus Eiseniibacteriota bacterium
CCGGGGCGCTACGATGCCCCAATCGGGTGTCCAAGGAAACCGTGCACCTACCCAGTCGGAACGATCCGGATTTCTCCGCTGGCCGGGCCTATTACGCAATGTTCTACGCCGCGGAAGCACTCCTCTTCGAGCGCGGACTCCGATTCCGAAAGCACGGCGCCGTCCACAGCGCCATCGGCGAGCAGCTCGTGCGTACGGGTGTGCTCGACGCACGGTTTCATCGCTGGCTGCTGGATGCCTTCGACCTTCGTATCCAGGGCGATTACGGCGTGGACGCGCTCGTCACCACGGAGGAGGCTCGCACCCAGATCCGGCAGGCCGAGGAGTTCCTCCGCGAGGCCCGCCGGATCCTCGCGGGCGGCTGAGGCCGCTGCGAAGGAGGATGCCCCGCGGAGAATCCCGCCGCGCGGGATCCACCCGATTCTGCTATCATCCAGGCTGACCCCGCGAGACCCGGGCGCCGCAGGAGGCGGATTCCCCACCCGGCCCGCGGTCGGGATTCGCATCGCGCTGTCCACCCGGGCATTCGGCAGGAGCGTTCGCGCGCTGCCGGCCCCCGGTCGACCCCCCCCGGCTCCGCCGACGGCGTGCGCTCCAGAGGAGCGCATATGGCCGGCATTGTCGGCTACGGAGCCTACGTCCCGCGCAACCGCATCAAGGCCGAGGAGATCGCACGCCAGTGGGGCAAGGACCCCGCCGCGATCCGCAAGGGGCTGCTGCTCGAGGAGAAGTCGGTCCCCGGCCTCGACGAGGACACCATCACCATCTCGGTCGCGGCGGCGCGCGCGGCGCTCGACCGCGCGCGCATCGCGCCCTCGCGCATCGGCGCCGTCTACATCGGCTCGGAGTCCCACCCCTACGCGGTCAAGCCCAGCGGCACGGCGCTGATCGAGGCGCTGGGCATCGCCCCCGCGGTGCACGTGGCGGACTTCGAGTTCGCCTGCAAGGCGGGCACCGAAGCCATGTTCGTGGCGCTGGGGCTGGTCGAGGCGGGCCGGGTGGACTACGCCATGGGCATCGGGGCGGACACTTCCCAGGGCGCGCCCAACGACGCGCTCGAGTTCTCGGCCTCGGCCGGCGGGGCGGCCTTCATCTTCGGCCGGCAGGACGTGCTCGCCGAGGTGGTGGAGACCTACAGCTACACCTCGGACACGCCCGACTTCTGGCGGCGCGAGGGCGAGTTCTACCCGCGCCACGGCGGCCGCTTCACCGGCGAGCCGGCCTACTTCAAGCACATCGAGAGCGCCACGCGGGCGCTGCTGGGGAAGGCCGGGCTCAAGCCCGCCGACTTCCGCCACGTGATCTTCCACATGCCCAACGGCAAGTTCCCGCTGCAGGTGGGTAAGTCGCTCGGCTTCACCCGGGAGCAGCTCGCCACCGGCTGGCTGGTCCCGACCATGGGGAACACCTACTCGGGCTCCTCGCCCACCGGGCTCGCCGCCGTGCTCGACGTGGCGGAGCCCGGGGAGCTGATCCTGATCACCTCGTTCGGCTCGGGCGCCGGCAGCGACTCGTTCGCCCTGCGCACGACCGGGCTCCTGCCCGAGCGCCGGGGGCTCGCGCCCACCGTGCGCTCCATGCTCGACGGTCCGCGGCGCTACCTCACCTACGGGGAGTACGCCAAGTACCGCGAGAAGATCATCGTCAACGAGTAGGCGGGGGGAGGATGCCATGCGTGAAGTCGCGATCGTCGCCGCGGGCATGACCCGCTTCGGCGAGCTGTGGGAGACGAGCTTGCGCGGCCTCTTCGCCGAGGCGGCGCTCGAGGCCTTGCAGGCCGCGCGCGCGGACCACCTGGACTCGATCGTGGTGGGCTGCATGTCGGCCGGGCAGTTCGTGGGCCAGGAGCACCTGGGCCCGCTGCTGGCCGACGAGATCGGCATGGCCGGCGTGGCGGCCACCCACGTGGAGTCGGCCTGCGCGTCGGGGGGCGTGGCGCTGCACGCCGCGTTCCTGGAGGTCGCCTCGGGCGCGAGCGACCTGGCGCTGGCGGCCGGCGTGGAAAAGATGACCGACGGGGCCGACGTGACGGCCGTGCTCGCCACCGCGGCCGACCAGGAGCGGGAGGCGTACCAGGGGATCACCTTCCCGGGCCTCTACGCCATGATCGCCCGGGCCCACATGCAGGCCAAGGGGACCACCGAGGAGGACCTGGCCTGGGTGGCGGTGAAGAACCATCGCCACGGCGCGCTCAACCCCAAGGCCCAGTTCCGCCGCGAGGTGACGCTGGAGGAGGTGATGGGCTCCAGCCTAGTGGCCGACCCGCTGCGGCTGCTGCATTGCTCGCCGGTGAGCGACGGGGCGGCGGCGGTGCTGCTCTGCCCGCTGGACCAGGCCCGGCGCTACACCGACCGCCCGGTGAGGATCCGCGCCAGCGCGCTGGCCACCAGCACCATGGCGCTGGCCGACCGCAAGGACCCCTCGGTCCTCGACGCCGTGCAGCGCTCGGGGGAGCGCGCCTACCGCACGGCGGGCGTGGCCCCGCCGGACATCCAGGTGGCCGAGGTCCACGACTGCTTCGCCATCGCCGAGATCTGTTGCATCGAGGCGCTCGGGCTGGTGCCCCCCTGCTCGGGGCGGCACGCGGCGCGCACGGGCCTGACCGCGCTGGGGGGAAAGATCCCCGTCAACACCAGCGGCGGCCTCAAGTCGAAGGGCCACCCGGTGGGCGCCACCGGGATCGCCCAGGCGATCGAGATCTTCGAGCAGCTGCGCGGCGAAGCCGGGGCGCGCCAGGTGAAGGACGCGCGCCTGGGGCTCGCCCAGAACATGGGTGGATCGGGAGCCAGCTCCGTGGTCCACATCCTCGAGAGGGTCTAGCCATGCCGAGCCCGAGGTACTGGAGAGAGATCCCCACGCGCTACCGGCTGGAGGCCGCGCGCTGCACGGGGTGCGGCAAGGTGGCGTTCCCGGCCCGACCCGTGTGCCCGGAGTGCCGCGGCCGCGAGTGGGAGAGGATCCACCTGTCGTGGCGGGGGAAGGTGGTGACCAGCACGGTCGTGCAGGTGCCGCCGAGCGAGTTCCAGATGGAGGCGCCCTACGCGGTCGCCCTGGTGGAGACCCCGGAGGGGGCGCGGCTCATGACCCAGGTGGTGGACTGCGAGCCGTCGTCCGTCCAGCCGGGGATGGAGGTGTCGCTGGTCTTCCGGCGCCTGCGCAAGGAAGGTCGGGGCGGCATCCTCTGCTACGGCTACAAGGCGGTGCCGGCCGCGTAGCGCGCCGCCGGCGCGAGGGGACCCAACATGTCGCGGGTCGAGATCTGCATCGAGATGAACGACGAGGTCTACCAGTCCTTCGAGGCCGAGGCCCGGCGCGAGGGGGTGACCGTTAGGAGCCTGCTGGAGCGCATGGTGAGCCGGATGCTGCGGGACATGGAGCGCGAGGAGGCGGCGGGCACGGACAACCCGGTCATCGCGTCGTAGGGGAGGGATCGCATCCCGGCGCCAGCGGGCGCTGCCTGGCGGCACCGCCTACCGCTTCACCAGCTCCTTCAGCTCCACCGACAGCGCCCGATCGTAGGCGTACCTGGGCACCGTCACGGCGAAGCCCAGCCCCGAGCGGGCGGCGTAGCGCGTGTCCTGCTTGCCGGGGACCGGCGCGCCCAGCCGGACCGTGACCGAAACCGCGGCCGCGGCGCTGTCCGCCCCGGCCGGCCGCCCTTCCACCACCACCTTCGCCTCGGGGTCGGCGAGCCCCTGCGCCCGCTCGTCCACGGGCCCGACCGGCTCGTCGAGGGAGAGCCCGCACAGGGTGCGGGCCAGCTCGCGCACCTTCTCCTGGTCCAGGGCGGCCCCCGCACGCGCCGCGGGCGAGCGCACGCGCCAGGTGCCTCCCTGGCTCACCAGGGCGAAGCTCCCCTTCCGGTTCGCGACCTCCAGCCCCGTCGCGCTGTCGGCCTGGATCGGCACCAGGTTCCGCTCGATCCAGGGGCCCGCATCCGCCGGCAGATCGTAGGAGGCCACGCCGTTCGCCTCGAAGACGCGGTCGCTGCCTCCCGCGCGCACGTGGCTCGCGCCGGAGCCGGCCGAGGTGCCCACGAACAGCTCGGCTTCGGGCCCGCCCGACGGCCCGGTCCAGAAGCGCACCCGCCGCTCGAACCGGTCCGCGGCCACGCGCAGGGCGGCGTGGGAGCTGCGGTCGCTGGCCACCGGTCGGGCGGCGGTCAGATGCTCGAGGTCCTGGATGAGCTTCTCGACCTTGCCGGGCAGCACCGGATAGCCATCCGGCCGGCCCAGCACCCACGCGCCACCCTCCCGCCGGAACTCCACCGCCGCGCCGTCCCCGTTCGCGACCTCGACCCGAGCGGGCGTGAGCGAGGCGAGCTTGGGCAGCAGCGGCTGCTCGCCCGCAGGGCCGCGGCGGGCGAAGGGGTTGTGGAGCAGCGCGAGTACGAGCAGCTGAAGCACGAGCAGCCCGGCGAGCGCGCGCTGGACCCGGTCCACGCTAGGCCTCCCGCACCTGTGGCTCGGCTCCTCCCGCCGCGCGCGTGGCCGACACCACGGGCTGAACGCCCCGGCGGCGCCAGTAGCGGAGCAGACCGAACCCCGCCAGGAACAGCAGCGGGACGAGGTAGTTCGCGGTCTCGATGCCGGCCGCCGCGCTCCTGGCCAGTCGGCGGATGGGCCGCGCGCTGGTGACCCGCGTGCGGATCGAGGCCAGGTCGTTGTCCAGGTTCATCCAGTCCACCAGGTTCTGGATGAACCCCAGGTTCTGCAGGTAGAGCCCGCCGGACTGGCGGCCGAGCGCATTCGCCACCAGGTCGCTCAAGAACTCGGCGTTCCCCACCACCGCGAGCCGCGTCTCGGGCGAGCGCGGCAGGGGAACCTCGCGGCGGCTCGAGTCACTCCCCACCGGTGGCACGGTCTTGCCCGCGAAGAAGCTCTCGAAGCTGCCCTGCAGCGCGACGGCGACCGGGTGGGGCTTGGCGCCGGCGGGGACGGCGTAGTCCGTGCGGGCGACGCGCCCCACATCGTCGTCGGTCCAGGATCGGCTCGACGAGTAGAGGATCGGGATGACCTTGAGGCGCTTCTGCGCCTCCGGCACGACCTCCACGGGACTTCCCCAGTAGATGCCGATGGCGTCGAGCTTGGCCGTGATGGAGCGGTCCCGGAACCCGTCGTCCCGGACCGCCACCAGGTAGGGGTATGGCTTGAGCGACCAGGTCCGGATGACCCCGAACACCGTCTGGCGAAGCTCGGGGATGGGGAGCGGCTGGTTGCGGTCGTCGAGCAGCAGGGTCCTGGAGATCTCGACCCCCGCGTGCTTGAGCCAGGCCTCGAGCCCGGAGTCCACCGGGCGCACCGTGAGGCCGCCGGGGCCAAAGTCGGGATCGTAGCTGCCGGCGCAGATGATCACCCGCCCGCCGCGCATGAGGAACTGGTCCAGGTTGTACACCGCGCGCTCGCCGAGGCCGCGAGGCTTGATCACGAGCAGCACGTCCACGTCCCCGGGCACGCCGTCGGCGTCGTTGAGGGAGAGGTCGCGCACGTTGTAGTCCTGGCGCAGGCGGGCCTTGAGATCGTCGAACTCGGGCGGCGGCTGGGAGAGCATCTGCCCCTGCATGCGCAGCTGCATGAGCACCTCGGGGGGCAGGGACGGGCCGGGCGCCACCACGCCCACGGTCTTGAGGAACCCCGGGGCCTGGCGCTTGAGCGAGGCCTCGATCGCCTCGCGCAGGCTCGCGCTCGTCACGTTCCGGCCGGTGAGCGGCAGCTCCTCGGCGTGGTCGCCCACGGAGAGGAACCCCTGGAGGTAGAACGTCTCGGTCCCGAACAGCCCCACGGCCAGCGGCCGCGCCCCGAAGCGGCGCTGCACCTCGATCTGCTGCGCCTCGCTCGCGGGCACCAGCTCCTCGTAGGTGAAGCGGCCCTTGGCCGCCTCCTCCAGCTGCTTCGCCGCCTTGCGGACCTCCTCGGGCACGCCGCCCAACACCGAGGGAAGGCGATCCGGGGTCATCACCGCGACCAGCCGCACCGGCTTGCCGACCCGGGTGAACAGGTCGCCCGCCCCGCGGAACCCGAACACGACCTTCTTGATCGCGCGGCTCAAGTCGTACTCGAGGTTGCGCAGCCGGACGTCCACGTCGCCGTCGGGGAGGGGCTCGACCTCGATCAGGTCGTCGAAGCCATAGCGCACGTACTGGTCCCCGTACTTGACCACCAGAGAGAAGTAGGCGTTGACGATCCCGCTTTCGTACTTGGACGCGAGCCGGAACGGCGTGCTGGCCACGCCGAAGCGCTCGCTCGCCTGCTGCTCGATGCGGTCGCTCTCGCTCGGGTCGAGGAACTCGACGTGGAGCCGGCGCCGGGACAGGGCGCGGTACTCCTCGAGCAGGTCGCGCATCTGGGGCACGAGCGGGGCGAGCTTGGGATGGGTGCGCTTGGAGAAGTAGCCGTAGACGTAGAGGTCGTCCTCCAGCGAGCCCAGCAGCCGCCGGGTGGCCGGGGAGATCGAGAACGCGCGATCCCGCGTGAGGTCGAGCCGGGCCGAGACCCAGGGGGCGAGGAGCGCGTTGAGGGCGACCAGGTTGGCCAGGAGGAGGGCCAGCGTCAGGGTCTGGCGCAGGTGCCGCTCGCGCTTCGACGGCAGCGGGGCCGGCATGGCGTCAGGCCCAGCGCCGCGTGCGCACCGCGAGCACGCACGCCGCCAGGAAGAACAGGGTCAGCGAGGCGTAGTAGACCAGGTCCCGCAGGTCGATCACCCCGCGCGCGATGCTCTCGAAGCGGCTGCCGGTCCCGACGGCGCGCAGCACGACGGCGGCGCGGTCGGCGAAGAGCCCCGAGAACGCCTCCGTGCCCACGCCGTAGAGGGCCAGGCAGACCACCAGCGCGAGGATGAACGCGAGGATCTGGTTCTCGGTCAGGGCCGACACGAACTGGCCCACCGCCAGGTAGGCGGCGCCGAGCAGCAGCGCACCCAGGTAGCCCCCGACCACGGGTCCCCAGTCGAGCCGCCCCACCAGGGCCACCGTGACCGCGAGCACCAGGGTGAGGCCCAGGCCCGAGGCGAGCAGCGCCCAGCTCGCCAGGAACTTGCCCGCCACCAGCTCGTGGTTGCGCACGGGCAGGGTGAGCAGCACCTCGAGAGTCCCCTGCTTCTGCTCCTCGGACCACAACCGCATGGTGATCGCGGGCACCAGCAGGATCATCACCAGGGGCAGCGGGCCGAACAGACCCCGCAGGTCGGCCACCCCGCGCGAGAAGAACGCGCCGATGTTGAAGAAGGTGAACAGGGCCGCGCCCGCGAAGACCGTGAGGAACACGTAGGCGATGGGGGAGTCGAAGTAGGCGAGGAGCTCGCGCCCCAG
>JBBIHL010000154.1:0-7274 GCA_037447075.1 Candidatus Eiseniibacteriota bacterium
CCGGTCGCGCTCCCGGTCTCCCGCCCCGCCTCCCGACGCCACGCCGGCCGGCTCGGGCAGCAGCGCCTTTCGGGACAGCTTGATCTTGCCGTCCCGGTCCACGCCGATGACCTTGACCATGACCGTGTCGCCCACGTGCAGGACATCCTCGACGCGCCCCACGCGGTGGTGCTCGATCTCGGAGATGTGGAGCAGGCCGTCGCGCCCGGGGACGATCTCCACGAAGGCGCCGAAGGTGACGATGCTGCGCACCTTGCCCTGATAGACGCGGCCCGGCTCGGGGTCTTCCGCGATCCCGCGGATGAGCTCCTCGGCCCGCCGGCCTCCCTCGCTGGAGTAGGCGGCGATGCGCACCTCCCCGGTGTCCTCGATGTCGATCTGGGCCCCGGTCTCCTCGGTGATGCGCCGGATGACCTTGCCGCCCGGGCCGATGACCTCGCGGATCTTGTCCGGATGGATGTTGAGGATGAGGATGCGCGGCGCGTAGGCCGAGAGCTCCTTGCGTGGCGCCGGCAGGCACTCGGCCATGATATCCAGGATGCGCAGGCGCCCGGCGCGTGCGCGCTCCAGGGCCTGGCGCAGGACCTCGAAGGGGACCGCGCCGATCTTGCTGTCCATCTGGAAGGCGGTGATCCCCTCACGGGTGCCCGTGACCTTGAAGTCCATGTCGCCCAGGTGGTCCTCGACGCCCAGGATGTCGGTGAGCACCGCGACGCGGTCGCCTTCCCGGATGAGCCCCATGGCGATGCCGGCCACCGGAGCCTTGATGGGAACGCCCGCGTCCATCAGCGAAAGCGAGCCGGCACACACCGTCGCCATGGAGGACGAGCCGTTGGACTCCAGGATGTCGCTGACCACCCGGATCGTGTAGGGGAACACCGTGTCGGAGGGGATGACCGGCTCGATGGCGCGCTCGGCGAGCGCGCCGTGGCCAATCTCCCGCCGGCCGGGCCCGCGGATGGGGCGCACCTCCCCCACGCTGAACGGCGGGAAGTTGTAGTGCAGCATGTACGACTTCCACGACTGGCCCTCGAGCTCCTCGATGCGCTGCTCGTCGGTCTTGGTTCCGAGCGTGGTGACCGTGAGGCTCTGCGTCTCGCCCCGGGTGAAGAGCGCCGAGCCGTGGGTGCGCGGCAGCACGCCCACCTCGCAGGTCACCGTGCGGATCTCGTCGGTGCGCCGCCCGTCCGCGCGCACGCCCTCGAGCAGCACCATGTGGCGCAGCTCCTCCCGCTCCAGGTCGTGCATCAGCTTGGAAATCAACGCCGCCTGCCCCGGGTAGGCGTCCTGGAAGGCCGCCACGCCCTCGGCCGTGATGCGGTCCACCTCCTCCTGCCGCGCCTCCTTGCCGGGGATGCGGATGGCCCGCTTGAGGGCCTCGCGGTAGCGGGATTCGAGGTCGGAGCGCAGGGCGCTGGTGTCGGGGGACGCCAGCGCCGGGCGCTTGGACCGCCCGGCGCGCTGGAGCAGGTCGGCCTGCGCGTCCACCAGGCGGCGGATGTGCTCCATGGCGAACTCCAGCGCCGCCAGCAGGTCGGCCTCGCCCACTTCCCGCGTGCCGCCCTCCACCATGATGATGCTGTCCCGCGTGCCCGCCACCACCACGTCCATGTCGCTCTCGTCCAGCTCGGCGAAGGTGGGGTTGGGGACGAGGCGTCCCTGCACGCGGCCCACCCGCACGGCGCCGACCGGCTCGGGAAACGGGATGTCCGACAGGCCGATGGCGGCCGAGGCCCCGACCAGCGCCAGGACGTCCGAGTCGTTCTCCTGGTCGGACGACAGCACGGTGGCCATGATCTGGGTCTCGTAGGGGAAGTCCTTGGGGAAGAGCGAGCGCAGCGGCCGGTCCACCAGCCGCGACGAGAGCACCTCCTTCTCGGTGGGACGTCCCTCCCGCTTGAAGAAGCCGCCGGGGATCTTGCCGGCGGCGTAGGTGCGCTCCCGGTAGTCCACGGTGAGCGGCACGAAGTCACGCCCCGGCGCGGCGGCCTTGGCCGCCGTCGCCGCGACCAGCACGACCGTCCCGCCGTACTGCACCAGGGCCGAGCCGCCCGCCTGCTTGGCCATCCGGCCGGTGCTGATCGTCAGGGGGCGTTCGCCGATCTGCAGCTCGATGCGTTGTTCCATTCGTTCCATTCTCCTCGCCTGCCACGGATCCGGCCCACGCCGGATCCCACTCGAGGCCGCCCGGGCGCGCGAGTCGGAAGGGCGGCTCGTCGGGAGCGTCCGCTCCCGCTCGGTCGGTCCTCGACCACTCGCCGAGAGTGGCGCCGAGGCCGTCGGGACTGCGCGCGGCGTCTAGCGGCGCAGGCCCAGCTCCTTGACCACCTTGCGGTAGCGGTCCACCTTGGTCGTCTTCAGGTAGTCCAGCAGCCGCCGCCGCTGGCCCACCATGCGCAGCAGGCCGCGGCGTGAAGCGTGGTCGCGCTTGTGCACCTTGAAGTGCTCGGTGAGGTAGTTGATCTTCTCGGTGATGAGGGCGATCTGGACCTCGGGCGAGCCCGAATCGCCGTTGTGAATCCTGAACTTGCCGATGATCTGCTGCTTCTGCTCCTTGGAGAGGGCCAAGGCCGTCACCTCCTGCCCAGGTGGGACGAGCGCCCAGGCACCGAGGGCAAGTCCTCGAGTGTCCGAGCGGAGGGAACCCCATCACCTAGAGGGCGTCGCGCCAACATATCACCCGGCCGGGGCCGGGGCAACGGCAATCAGGGCGGGTGCTTGGCCCCGGCGAAGTGCTCGCGCACCCGCTCCACGTCGCTGCGAATGGCCCGCGCCAGCGCCTGTGGGCCGGCGAAGCGCTGCTGGGGCCGCACCCATTCCAGGAACTCCACGGTGAGCTCGGCGCCCACCAGGTCCCCTTCGAAGTCGAGCAGGTAGACCTCCAGGGTGCGCTCGTCGCCGTTGAAGGTGGGGCGCGTCCCCACCGACATGGCGCCCGGCAGCCAGGCTCCTGCGTGCCGGACGCGGGCGACGTAGATGCCGTCCCCCGGCAGCCACTGCTCCTCGTGCAGCCTGAGGTTGGCGGTCGGGAAGCCGAGGCGGCGCCCCACCGCGTGTCCCGGCACCACGCGGCCGGCGAGCGAGTAGCTCCGCCCCAGCAGCCGGCAGGCCTCGGCCACCCGCCCCGCGGCGAGGACCTCGCGCACCCGCGTGCTGGTGATCGGCCGGCCGGCCTCCAGGACCAGGGGGACGCCTTCCACCTGGAAGCCATCGCGCTCCCCCAGGGCCCGCAGGTAGGCGAGGTCGCCCCTGCGACCCCGGCCCAGCGCGAAGTCTTCGCCCACGACCAGGCACTTCATGCCGTGGGGCTCCAGCAGGTGGCGGGCGACGAAGGCCTCGGGCTCGAGCGCCGCCAGCTCCCGGGTGAACGGCACCACCTCGAGCCAGGCCACGCCGAGCGCCAGCAGGCGGTCCCGCTTCTGGGCGGGTGGCGTGAGCGGCGGCTCGGGGTGGAAAGGGCCGCGCGACAGCACCACGTCGGGGTGCGGATCGAAGCTGATCACGCCGGCCGGCAGCCCGCGCTCCCGGGCACGCGCGACCGCGCGGCCCAGGATGGCCTGATGACCTCGATGCAGGCCGTCGAACACCCCCACCGCCAGCACGCTGCCTCCCATCCTCATGCACGGCCCTCCCGCACCGCCCAGGGGAAGACCAGGTGGGGCCGCGCGAGCACGCGGCCGTCCCCGGGCACCAGCTCGCCCAGCGCGGCGATCCAGCCGTCGGGGCCGCGGAACACCACGGAGAGCGGCCCCGCGCCCAGCGCGAGGGCGCCCGCCTCCACCGCCGGCGCGGCTCCCAGGCCGATCTCGGCGATCGAGTCCCGACCCAGGTCGAGCGCGGGGAGGTGGGCGAGGGACTCGCGCAGCGTGTAGCCGCAGCGCGCCACGATCTCCGCCGCCGGCAGCCGCAGCAGCTCGTCGCCCGCCAGGGCGCGCTCCAGGCCGAAGGGCTCCGAGCGCAGGCGCCGCAGGGACTCCAGCGCCGCCCCGCAGCCCAGCGCCTGGCCCAGGTCGTGCGCCAGCGTCCGCACGTAGGTCCCCGGACTGCAGCGGACCGTGAAGGTCACGCGTCCCGCCTCCACGGACTCGACCTCGAAGCGGTCCACGCGCACGCCCCGCGGGGCGCGCTCGACCTCCTGGCCGCGGCGAGCCAGCTCGTAGAGGCGGCGGCCTCCCCGTCGCAGGGCCGAGACCATGGGCGGCACCTGCTGCCGCTCCCCCACGAACTCCGCGGCGGCCGCGCGGACGGCGTGCTCGTCCACCGCCGCCGGACGCCGCTCCAGCACCCGGCCCCACAGGTCCTGGCTGTCCGTCACCACGCCCAGCACCAGCGTGCCGCGGTAGGTCTTGTCGCCCCCCTGCCAGACCTGCGCGGCCCGGGTGCAGGGCCCGAGCGCGCACAGCAGCAGGCCGCTCGCGTTGGGGTCGAGCGTGCCCAGGTGGCCCACGGCGCGCAGCCGGAGCGCCCGGCGCACGCGCAGCACCACCCCGTGCGAGCTGATCCCCGGGGGCTTGTCCAGCGCGAGCAGCGCCGCGCCCAGCGGGCCGCCCGGCTGGGAGGGATCGCGCCGGTAGCGTTCGACTTGGGGCGCCACGGCGCCCAGCGCCCGGGCCCTCACGGACCCTCATCCGCGGCGGGGTTCTCGCCCCGCTCCAGCCGGCGCAGCAGCTCGTCCACGCGCGCGCCCCGCTCCAGCGACTCGTCGAACTGGAAGCGGATCTCGGGCATCTCGCGCAGCTTGAGCCGCGGCGCCAGCTCCGAGCGCACGAACCCCGCGGCGTGCTCGAGGGCCTCGAGGGCGCGGCGGCGGACCTCGCCCCCTTCCAGGATGCTCACGTAGACGCGGGCCAGCGACAGGTCCTCGGTGACCTCGACGTCGGTGACCGACACCAGCCCCTGCAGGCGCGGGTCGCGCATCCGGCGCGGGATCAGCGTGGCCAGCTCGCGCTTCATCAGGCCGGCCACGCGCTGCGCGCGCGAGATCACCGCAGCTCCTCCTGCCAGTCGAGCACCTCGGCCCCCGGCGCGGCGTAGACCACGTTGCGTACCGACTGGAGCAGCCCGTCGAGCTGCCCGCGCTCCCCGCTCACCAGGGCCACCCCCAGGGCGGCGCGCTGCCAGAGGTCCTGGTGGTCCACCTCGGCGACCGCCGCGTGGGTGCGCTGCCGGATGCGCTCCTTGAGGCCGTGCACCACCGAGCGCTTGTCCTTGAGCGAGGAGCACCCGGGCAGGTGGAGTTCGATGCGGACGATGCTGACGAACATGGCGTCGGCCCGCGCGCCCCCGCCACCGCCGCGGCGCGGCCTCCCGCGCGCGCGGGGCCACGGGTCAGTCGAGGGTGCGGGCCAGCTCCTCGACCACGTAGGCCTCGATGACGTCCTCCACGCGGACGTCGTTCCAGCCCTCGAGCGCGATGCCGCACTCCAGGCCGTTCTGCACTTCGCGCACGTCGTCCTTGAAGCGCTTGAGCGAGGCGATCCGCCCGTCGTAGACCACGTCGTGGCCGCGCACCAGGCGCACCTTGGCCGACCGCGGGATGGCGCCGCTCACCACGTAGCAGCCGGCCACCGTCCCGGCTTTCGAGAGCTTGAACACCTGGCGCACCTCGGCCGCGCCGAGCACGGTCTCCTTGACCTCGGGCTTGAGGAGCCCCGCCAGCGCCTGCTTGATCTCCTCCACCGCGTTGTAGATCACGTCGTAGAGGCGGACGTCCACCTTCTCGCGCTGGGCCAGGTCGCGCGCGCGCGGGTCGGGCCGCACGTGGAAGCCCACGATCACGGCGTCCGAAGCCGCCGCCAGCAGCACGTCGGACTCGCTGATCTGCCCGACCGCCTGGCGGAGCACGCGCACCTTGACCTCGTCGGTGCCCAGCTTGGTGAGCGACTCGGCCAGCGCCTCCACCGAGCCGTCCACGTCGGCCTTCAGGATGAGCTTGAGCTCGTTGACCGCGCCCTTCGCGATCTGCTGGTGCAGGTCGGCCAGCGTCACGGGGCCGGCCGCGATGAACTCCCGCTCGCGGTGCTGCGCCTGCCGCTTCGCCGCCACCTCGCGCGCCTGCCGCTCGTCCTCCATGGCGACGAAGGTGTCGCCCGCCTGGGGGGGACCGCTCCAGCCCAGCACCTCGACCGGGGTGGAGGGGCCGGCCTCCTTCACGTTGCGGGCGCGCTCGTCGAACATGGCGCGCACCCGCCCGTAGTGCTGGCCCGCCAGGAACGCGTCGCCCACGCGCAGCGTGCCGCTCTGCACCAGCACGCTGGCCAGGGTGCCGCGTCCCTGTTCCACGCGCGCCTCCAGCACCGCGCCCCGGGCGCGCCGCGTCGCGTCGGCCTTGAGGTCGAGCAGGTCGGCGGAGAGCAGGATCATCTCGAGCAGCCGGTCCACGTTGGTGCCCCGCTTCGCCGAGATCTCCACGCAGACGTGCTTGCCGCCGTACTCCTCCACCACCACCCCGTGCCCGGCCAGCTCCTGCTTGACCCGGTCGGGCTGCGCGGTGGGCAGGTCGATCTTGTTGATGGCCACCACGATCGGCACCCCGGCCGCCCGCGCGTGGTCGATCGCCTCCAGGGTCTGGGGCATGACGCGGTCGTCGGCCGCCACCACCAGCACGACGATGTCGGTGACCTGCGCGCCGCGCGCGCGCATGGCGGTGAAGGCCTCGTGCCCGGGGGTGTCGAGGAAGCAGATCTTCTTGCCGCCCGGCAGCTCCACGTCGTAGGCCCCGATGTGCTGGGTGATCCCGCCCGCCTCGCCCGCGATCACGTTGGTCTTGCGGATGTAGTCGAGCAGCGAGGTCTTGCCGTGATCCACGTGTCCCATCACGGTGACCACCGGGGCCCGCGGGACCAGGGCGCGCCCCTCCGCCGCCGCCTCCTCCAGCGCGTCGCTCCCGTACTCCGACACGAACTCCACGCCGTAGCCGAACTCGTCGGCCACCACCCCGATCGTGTCCTTGTCGAGCCGCCGGTTGATGGTGGCCATCAGGCCCAGCCGCATGCAGACCGCGATCACCTCCTGCGGCCTCACCTCCATGAGCCCGGCCAGCTCCGCCACGGTGATGAACTCGCTCACCTTGAGGACCTTGGCCTCCTCCGCCACCGGGACCCCGCCGTCCTCCTCGTGGCGGCGGTGGCGGCGGCGGGCGGCGCCCAGCTCCAGGCTGGCGAGGGTCTTGCGCACGCTCTCCTGGGCCAGCTTCTCGTCCACCTGCTTCTTGCGCTTGCGGTCGCGGCGGCGGGCGCGGCGATCCGCGGGCGTGAAGGGGATCGCGAACCCGG
>JBBIHL010000155.1:0-7237 GCA_037447075.1 Candidatus Eiseniibacteriota bacterium
CGCCTCGGTGTCCGGGTGCGTCACGCGCCAGGCGGCGAGGGCGTCGACCGTTTGCGCCGGCGTAAATGCAAGCCGCTCCCGCACCGCTAGGCTCGAGTGCCTGTGGCTGCAGCCGATCATGGTGAGGCGGATGGAGCGGTTCACCAGCGGGCGCGACTTGATCCTCAGGTCGCGGTCCTGGCTGAAGCCCAGCGTGGCCTGCCCGCTCAGGTTGTTGCTGAAGCTGTACGACGAGTTGCCCTGCAGCGAGAGCCGGTCCTGGGCGATCACCTGGGTGGGGAGGGACACGCCGGGCGTGAGGGTCTCGCCGCCGCGTCGCGTGTAGGTGCCGGCCAGCCCCAGGGTCACGGTCCCCTTCATCACGCTCTCCTTGCCCAGGAAGCTCATCTTCTGCCCCGACTCGTAGGTGCGGGTCAGGCTCAGGTTCACGTCGGTCGTGCGATCGTTGGTGACCGAGCGCCCGAACAGCATGCTCTCGCGCCGCGTGACGCGCCGCTCCACCTTGAGCTCGGCGCGCGTGTTGTTCCTGGTCGTGCCGCTGAAGCTCAGCAGCGGGCGGAAGTCGGAGCTGGTGGCCCGCGAGGTCAGCCGGTCGCCGGTGGCGAAGTCGTTCTGGTTGGAGCGCTGCCAGGCCGTGCGCATCTGCGTGTCCCGGAACCAGCGGTCGAGCCGCAGCACGCGCGGCAGCTGGCCGTAGTTCACGTCGAGGTCGGGGAAGCGCCGGTCGTTCCGCCGGGTGCGCGCCCCGTTGACCTGGTCCTGGCGCGCATTGTAGTCGAAGCGGGACTGCGCCGAGATCGCGTGGGGGAGCTGGACGCGATGGTTGAAGCCGGCGTGCCAGTCGGTGTTGACGCTGCTCTGATTGGCCGCATCCGCGCTCACGCGCCCGCCGAGGCCGGGGTCGCTGGAGAGGCCCAGCAGGTAGGGCAGCGACGGACTGCCGTGCAGGCGCGAGTGGGCGCTCCTGCGGCCGAAGCGGAAGTCGGTGGAGACGCTGCCCAGCCGGCCCACGGTCTCCCCCAGCCAGTCGGTCCGCCGCCGCGCGCTCCGTGCCGTATCGGCCGCCGGCGGCCTGCCCGCGGCCCGCTTGAGGCGGTCGAACGGCAGCTCCCAGTTGAGGGTCGCGGACTGCCCGTTGCTCACCCCGCGCAGCCCCAGAAGGAGCATGGCCTCCGGCCCGTTGTTCTGCCCGTAGTTCCCGTTCCAGCCGAACGAGGGCCGCACCCAGTCGCCGCGCACCACCCGGAACTGGGCGTCCATGTTCTGGCCCCAGCGCATCACCCGGCCGAGGTTGATGAAGCCCACCCGCTCCATGAGCTCGGGGCTCAGGCTGAGGTTGCGGGTGGCGTCGAAGTGGTGGCGGAGGAAGTCGAGCGGCCGCGAGTCCATGCCGAAGTCCACCTGCGCCGCCCGCCCCTGGGTGAAGTTGCGGGGGTCGAGCAGCCCGCTGCCGTCCTGCCGCCGCTGGTAGGAGCGGGCCTGGCTATTGGTCACGTCGTAGCGCCAGTAGAAGCGCTCGGGCAGCGGGTGGAAGCGGGTGGCCTTGGTGAGGGGGACGCGGGTGGACCAGAGCGCGCGCGGCTGGATGTCGTAGTTCACGTTGAGGCTGCTGTTGCGGCTGGTGTCCACCGAGGTGGGCGAGTAGCCGTCGTCCTTCCGCCAGGAGTAGCTCCCGGTGATCCCGCCCACCGTGTAGCGCAGGAGCTTCCTGGAGCGCTCGCTCCAGGAGCGCGAGAAGTTGATCCCGAAGCTGCGGGTCTCGTTGAGCGAGGCGCTCAGGTCCTGGGCGCGGCCGCTGCGCCGGACGTCGTCGCCGGCCGAGAAGCGCGGGCGGCGGGTGCTGCGGCTGTAGCCCAGGGTGATGGGGAGCTGGAGGCCCGTCCCTTCCACGAAGCGGTGCAGGTCCACGCTGGCCGAGCCGTTGAAGTTGGAGCTCGAGCTGCCCGAGCCGCGGGTCTGCCCCAGGCTCAGGAAGTCCTCGTCGGAGCCGCCGAGCGAGAAGTTGTAGCCCATCAGGTTGGCGAGCCGGCCGTTGGCCACCACGCGGTGCGCCACACCCGGGTCCTTGGCGATGTCGTGGGCGCGGATCTCGTCGAGCCAGACCTGCGCGTGGGGCACCGTGGAGGGCAGCGGGTTGCGCACCCCGAAGGTGAGGCGGCGGACGCGCGTGAAGGACGGGCGCCCCACCAGCACGAAGCTGTCGCCGGGCGCCACACCCGGCGCCACCACGGTCTGGCCGGGCTTGTAGTCCGGCGCGAGCTTGAAGTTGGAGATGTCGGTGAGCTTCAGCTGCACCTCGCGCCAGTTGAGCCGGCCGCCGGCCGCCACCGGAGGGACGGAGGAGCGGAACTCGTAGTAGTTGGTGGAGTCGGTGCCGAAGCGCACGAAGAACTGGAGCCCGTTGGCGCTGTCCCCGACCCCGGTCACCCACCAGCGCAGCTGCCGGTAGCGGCTGTAGTCCTCGTCCACCGAGAACGAGCGGTAGGCCTCCACCTTGCCGCCCGGCGCCAGGCGGTCGAACTGCAGGGCGAGCGACTGCTCGCGCCGCTTGAGCGACTGGTTGCCGCTCACCGTGGTGCCCGGGTCGAAGGGGGGCTGGTAGACGTCGGCATTGTCCTGGGTGTTGACCGAGGTCAGGGTGAGCGCCGTCCCGGCCGCCCGGGCCGCGCTGTCCAGCCCCGCCACGACCCAGCGGCTGCCGACGATGTCCAGCCCGCCCAGCACCAGCAGCGGGCGTTCCACGTCCACCGTGGTGTAGTCGGTGTCCACGACGCCCTGGACCCAGATGCGGATCTGCTTGGTGAACTTGAGGTCCACGGTGCCGAACGACTGGCGGGAGGAGTCGGCGAGGGGGATGCGGTAGAGGCGCCAGCCGTTGTCGGCGGGGATGCCGAGCTGGGGGTAGTCCCGATAGACGTCGGTGATGAGGAACCGGCTCTGGTCCTCGCCCAGGTTCACGGTGTAGCGCACGAAGCCCTCGGAGACGTCGAGGAGGATGTTGCCGTCGAGGTCCTCGGTGTCGGGGAAGGGCGCGGCAGTGGCAGCCGCATTGCCCTCGGTGCCGGTCACCGAGCGCCACTTCCGCGCGTCCAGCTCGTAGCCGATGCTGGAGACCGGACCCGCCCAGTTGTCCCCCGAGGGGTCTCCCGTCGAGGCGGTGCTCAGGTCGAGTATGACCGGCTCCTCGCCGGTCTTCTTGCCGTCGAGCCCCACGTCCTCCCCCTCGTTGAGCTGCGCGTCCTTGTTGAGGTCCTCGGAATCGAGCCTTCCGTTGGGGAGCTGGTCGGGCGCGCGCATCTGGTCCTCGCTCACCCGGCCGATGTCCACGTTGAGCTTGAGCTGGCGGTCGCGCACCGCGCTGAAGTAGCGGAAGTCGTTCACCCACAGCTCGATGAACTGGGCTCCCGAGAGGTCGTAGCCGGTGGGGTCGAGCGGGTAGGTGAGCCCCACCCACAGCGAGTCGCCGGGGCCCTGCTGGGTGGCCGGGCGGCGCGGGACGGAGATGGCCAGCACCTGCCGCGAGTTGTCGGCCCCCTCGGCCTTGGTGAGGGCGGGCTTGAGCTCCTTCTCCTTCACCGCGTTGGGAGGCGAGTACCAGCGCACCTCGGCGTTGCGCATCCGGTTCTGCACCGGCTCGCTCGCGCACGATGGGCAGTCCCGCACGGGCGGAATGCTCGACCACCGCCAGCGGTCGTAGGCCATACTGAGCGACACCGCGTCGCGCACCCCTTCCATGTCGTCGATGTAGACCTCGTTCCGGGTGTTGGGATTGGGCAGGCTGTAGCCGACCTCCGCGTTGAGGTTGAAGGTGGAGGCCTCGGTGGTGCGAACCCCCGGCAGGCGGTCCACCAGCCGCGTGAGCCACTGGGGCCTGAACTTGAGGTCGGTGTTGAGGTCGCCGATGAAGGTGCGCGAGGGCTCCTCCCCCAGCCGCGGCCTCAGCTCCTGGGCGCCGCGGCTCTCGTAGAGGAAGGCGCCGCCCACCGCCCGGTCGCGCCCGGTGAAGGAGAGCGCCCCGCCCACCAGGGTTTTGTTGGCGGTGGCGAAAAGCGGTGCGTAGGTGAAGTCGATGCTCAGGCGGTCGGCCGGCCCCACCTGCTTCTTGAGCCGCACCTCGCCCAGGTCGTAGTCGATGTCGTAGTCGCGCCCGCGCACCAGGGCCTCGCCGTTGATCGCGACCACCTCGGTCCCCTCCACCAGGTTGGTGCGGTTGAGCCGGATGGTGCTCTTCACCCCCGCGGCGCTGAGCTCGCCGGTGATGTAGTAGCGCGTATCCGTCCAGCGGTTGGGAGAGCGCACGTCGTAGATGCGCGGATTGGCGGCGTTCCCCAGCGTGTCCTCGCCCCACACCAGGTGGGCGTCGCGCAGCAGCAGGCGGTCGATCGCCTCCTCGAAGGCCGTGGTGTCGGGGCTGTTCGCGGCCCGGATGCGGGGCGCGAAGGGACGCAGGTCGGGGAAGAACAGGATTCCGTCCTCGTAGTCCACGAACGCCCCCGAGCGCTGGAAGCTGGGATCGTTGCTGACGAACCCCCGGTCCACCTGGTCGTCGTGGCCCGGACGCGGCGTGGTGGTCTCGTCCAGGTTGTCGAGGCCCACGATCTGGAGCAACGAGATGGCCCGCGAGGGGAGGTTGTAGGTGGTGATGGGGGGCTCGCTCGTGCCCAGGCGGATCTGGAGCTTGAGGCTTGCGGGGTCGATACGCGTCCCGCCCAGGTTGTAGAAGTTGCGCAGCTCCAGCTCCCGGGTGCGCACCAGCGGCGCGCTGCGGTCGAAGAAGCCGCCGGCGTCAGCGGGCAGCAGCTCGGCCGGCGCCTTGAGCAGTTTCATCACCACGAGGCTGTCGGCCACCTGACCCACGGCGAGCCCGCGGGTGTTGTCGCGGTAGACCACGGCCAGCACCTGCCGGTCGCCGATGGCGCGGTTGAGCCGGAGGATCTTGTGGTAGGGGCCGTAGGGCTGCTGCACCACGAAGTCGGTCTGGCGCTCCAGCTCGTCGAAGTCGCCGCGCAGGTGGGTGGTGTCGGCGGAACCGGGGTCGAGGTAGGCGCGTCCCGGCCGGGTCCGGGTGTTGTTGGCCCCGTTGCCGTCGTCCAGGAACACCCGGATGCTGCTGTCGGGGATCTCGGCGCCCCCCAGGTCGGGGTAGTCCAGGAAGAAGTAGACCCCGCGGATGTAGTCGAAGTCCGCGATCAGGATGTCCTCGCGGGTGCTGCCGCCCGTGTAGGAGGCGCGCTCGCTGCGTCCCTCCTGCTTGCTGGCCAGCACGGTGAAGTCCACCGGGCCCAGCCGCAGGGCGGTCTTGGCCCCGAACAGGCCCTCGTTGCGCCCGCTGTAAGAGACGAACTGCGTGCCCGGCAGCGTCAGGTTGGTGTTGCCCAGGTTCAGGGCCTGGACCACGGCCTCCTCGTCGCCCGTGTAGTTGATGGCGATGCGGTTGGCGAGCGGGATCTGCGCGGTGGAGCTCTGCAGCAGGTTCACCTTGACGCGGTCGGAGAGCTGGCCCTCCAGCCGGATGTCCAGGTCCTGGCGCATGTCGAGCGAGGGGAAGAGGGACTGGCGCTGCCCCAGCACCGGCTGGCGGTTGCTCCAGTTGCTGGTCCCGGAGATCGAGATGCGCTCGGAGCCCGACACGTTGATGGCGGGCCCGCCGGGGCCGAGCAGGCTCTGGACGCGGCGGGGCATCTCGAAGGGCAGCGGGATGGACATGCCCGGGGTGCGCCGGGGCGCCACGCCGGCCGCCTGCTGGTTCAAGCGCTCGCGCGCGGATTGCTCCCAGAAGCGCTGGTAGTTGAGCCGGGTGAGGTCGCGGACGTAGCTCGCCAGCGGGGCGCGCGCGGCCGGGGCCACGGGGACCTCACCGGCCAGGACGCGGTAGGAGAGCGTCCCGGAGTCCGGGTCCACCGCCACCCGCAGCTGCCGCGGGTCGCTCCCGATCTTGAGCCGGGCGTTGGGGGAGCCGAGCTGGGTCAGGCGCGGCGTGAGCAGGCTGTCGCGCAGCGCCCGCTGCGGCGCGGGCACCCACGCGGGGGGCAAGGTGTCGGGGGGCGCGGCCTTGACCTTGGGGGGGCGCTTCTTGAACAGGCCGAGCAGCACGTCCTGAACGCCGCCGGCAGGGTGGGCGGAGGTCGCCCAGGCCAGGCTCGAGGCGAGCCCGACCAGGGTCGCTACCCGGCGGGTCTTCGCGTTCATGTGGGGCAAGTCACCCCCGTGGGCCGGAGGGGGCGGAGCGGTGCGCCCGGCCAAGCCAAGCCGCAGTCGTCAAAGTCGTTGGCGCCCTTTGGGGTCGCCGCGGTCGGCCCGCTTGGGGTAGGCTGCGGGATCGTGCGTATCCTCCACTCCTACATCCTGCGCCTGCATCTGGTTCCCTTCCTGCTCGGCTTCGGTGTGGTCACCTTCATCCTGATGATGGACCTCCTGTTCGACTACCTCGACCTGCTGGTCACCCGGGGCGTGGGCGTGGGGGTGGTGCTCCAGCTCTATCTGTTCTCCCTGGGCTGGATCATCGCCCTCTCGGTCCCCTGCGCCGTGCTGGTCGCCACCCTGATGACCTTCGGCCGGCTCTCCCAGGACAACGAGATCCGGGCCCTGCGCTCCAGCGGCATCCACCTCGCCGCCATCCTGGCCGGGCCGCTGCTCGCCTCCCTGGCCCTGGCGACCGGCCTCACCCTGTTCAACAACCTGGTGCTGCCCGAGGCCAATCACGCCTTCCTGAACCTGCTGATTGATATCGGCCGCATGCGCCCCACGGTGAGGCTCCAGGAGGGCACCTTCATCGACGACTTCCCCGGCTACAGCATGCTGGTCCAGTCGGTCAACGGCCGCACCAACGAGATGCGCGGCGTGACCCTTTACCAGCAGAACCCCATTGGGCTGCCCACCACCATCATCGCCAAGCGCGGCTACCTGAGCTACGCGCCGGACGGGCGCACCGCCGTGCTCGAGCTGTTCGACGGGGAGATCCACGAGATCCCCTCCGAGGAGGGCGGCATCCGCAAGTACCGCCTGCTGCGGTTCGACAAGCACGTGATCAACATCCAGGGCGCGGGAGCCATCCTGGAGCGCACGGTCCGCAGCGCGCGCAACGACCGGGAGATGAGCACCTTCGCCCTGCTGGCCGAGATGGACAGCCTGCGCGCCCAGTACCGCCGCTCGCTGGAGCAGAGCCGCGCCACCCTGGAGCGCCTGGGCGCCGCGCCGGCCGTGCTGCGCGGGCTGGAGCCCGGCCGCTTCGCGCTGG
>JBBIHL010000156.1:0-7222 GCA_037447075.1 Candidatus Eiseniibacteriota bacterium
TGATCGCCGATCCGCAGCTGGGGACCAGCTCGGTGGACGCCGACATCCTGGCGGGGAGCGGCATCCAGATCCAGGTCCCCGACGGCGCGGGCGGGTGGCTCACAGTCGCTCATCGCTACCCCCGGGAGCATCTCTCGGGCTTCAGCACCGAGGAGGTGGGCCATGGCCCCTGCCGACTGGTGTTCCTGGGGACCCACCGGGTGGACTTCGTGGGGCGCTTGGCGGTAGCACCCGAGGCCATGACTACCCTGCCGCTCTCGCTGCTCGAAGCCCGGCACAGCCGGGCGGGGGACGTGCGGGGTCCGCTCGTGGCTGGGGATGGCGTCACGGTGCAGGTCGTCCCCGGAGACACGGTGGCGCTGGCGTTCCAGGCGCCCGCGGTAGGCAGCGGCCTGGTTCGCGACCTGTTCCTGGTCTCCCTGGGGGTGTACTCCTCCACCCGGCCCCCGGCGTTCGCGCAGCGCGAGAGCGGGTTGCCGGTGCGCTTCGCGCTGGAGCCGAACCAGCCCAACCCGTTCGCCGGCGAGACCACCATCCGCTTCGCCCTGCCCACTGCAGCGCGGGTGCGCCTGGAGGTGTTCGACCCTCAGGGCCGCCGGGTCGGCTTGCTCGCCGACGGCGAGTTCCCGCCCGGCCACCACGCCGTGCAGTGGAACCGGCGCGACCCGGAGGGGCGCGTGGTCCGGCCCGGCGTCTACGTGTGCGCCCTCCGCGCCGGGACCTTCCACGAAAGGAGGAAGATGGTCGTGCTGCCGCAGTAGCCGCCGCACGCCAAGCCGCCAGCCCGGGGCCGGGCCGGTTCATCCCGGCCCCGGAGCGCTACCGATACACCCCCGCCGAGCGACAGACGCTCCAGCCCGGGTGCGGTCTCTAAATCAGTCCACCGCCACCAGCTTGGCCACCCGGCTCACGCCGTCAATCCGCACCCGAACCAGGTAGAGGCCGCTCGGGGCCCGCACCGCGGCGCGGGTCGTCCGATTCCACTCCAGACGGTGCGCGCCTGCGGCCATCGGCTCGTCGCGGAGCTTCGCGACCACCCGCCCCCCGAGATCGAGGATCTCGGCCACCACGTGCGCGGGTCGCGCGAGCGCGAGGTGGATCTGCCCGGACTCCCGGAAAGGGTTCGGTCCCACGGCGAGGCTCGGGCCGTCCGCGCCGCCGGCCTCGACCGCAACCCCGGGGATGATCCCCATCACGGGCCACTGCTGGTCCGTGCACGGGTCGAAGCCCAAGCAGCTGCAATCGGAGCCGGTGTAGTCGGCAGAGAACGTCCCGGTCCACCGACCCGGCGCGGTGAACTGGCCGACGAGCGTGTAACGCTCGGTGCAGCCTCCGGGCATCTGGACGCTTGCGAGGAACGAACCGCTGGCGCAGTTGATGGTGCCCATGAGGGGCTGCGGCGAGCCCGAGAGCGGCGTGACCCGGATCTGGTCGCCGCCCAGGTCCTCGAACCTCCACCGGGTGATGGTGAAGCTGACGGCCCCGAAGCAGCAGTCGTACCGTACAAGCGGCTGGCTCTCGTACTCGCCCGGGGCGAAGCAGGCGGCGTACGCGGGAAGCGTTGCCCGACCAACACCGAGCACGAGGGTGCCGACGAAGGCCATCAGGAATCGCAGGTGCATACCCGGCCTCTGCGACGCGGGGAATCGTCCGCTCAGCGACCCGGTTCCGGGTAGCGGACTCGCGCGAACCAAGTATCCCACCGTCCGGCCCCCCGGGGCCATAGGGAAGGGGGGCCGAGATCCCCAAGGGCGGGGGGCACTGAACCCGCATCCGGTCGGGGTCGCCGCGAAGGCGCGGGTTTGGGTTGGGGAGGTGGCCGGATCCGGCACACGGCGTCGTGCATCCAACCCGTGTCACCCGTCGTTTTCCCGGCGCCGGCCGGCGCCGGAGACGCCTTCCCACAACCTCGGAGGTGGACCATGAAGTTCCTCGTGCTGGGCGCGACCGGTACGGTCGGGTCGAACGTGGTTCGCGAGCTGCTCGCGCGCAAGCAGGCCGTGCGCGTCCTCTCGCGGAGTCCGGAGAAGGCGGCGGCGCTGGGTGTGGGGGTCGAGGCGGTCAAGGGCGATGTGCTCGACCCCGCCACGCTGCGGACGCTCTACGACGGCGTGGACGGCGCCTTCATTCTCAACGCCGTGAGCCAGACTGAATCCGCCGAAGGGCTGATGGCGGTCAGCGCGGCCATGACCACCCGGGTGAAACGTCTGGTCTACATGTCGGTGCAGCAGGTGGACCGGGCCCCGCACCTGCCGCACTTCGGCTCGAAGATCGGGGTCGAGGCCGCCGTGAGGGCCTCCGGAGCCGCCTGGACCATCCTGCGGCCCAGCAATTTCTTCCAGAACGACTACTGGTCCCGGGAAGCCATCCTCCAATACGGGGTCTACCCGCAGCCCCTGGGCGACGTGGGGGTGTCGCGCGTGGACGTGCGGGACATCGCCGAGCTGGCCGCGATCGCGCTCACCCAGGGCGGACACGAGGGCAAGACCTACGAGGTGGTGGGCCCCCGTCCGCTCACCGGCGCCCAGGTCGCCGAGCTCTGGAGCCAGGCGCTGGGCCGCAAGGTGGCCTACGCGGGCAACGACCTCGAGGCCTGGGAGAAGCAGTCGCTGCAGTACCTGCCCCCCTGGATGGTCTACGACTTCAAGCTCATGTACGCGCACTTCCAGGCGAAGGGCCTGGTCGGCAGCGCCGCCGAGCTGGCCGAGGTCACCCGTGTGCTGGGCCATCCGCCGCGCGACTTCGAGAGCTTCGTGGCCGAAACGGCGAAGGCCTGGGCCGAGGAGGCGGCGGCCTCGCGCCGGTAGGATGTCGTCAATCCGGATCGGGCGGCGCGCGGTGCGGCGCCGCCCGCTCCGCATCCGGGAACTCCCCGTCCCCTGCAGGCATTCCAGCCGGGGAGGAGGGACCCCGCATGACCGACGGCCGGCCCGCGCGCATCGTCATCCTGGGTGGGGGCTTCGGCGGGCTCTACGCCGCCCTGGAGCTGGAGCGCACGCTGGGGCGGCGGGGCGAGGCCGAGATCACCCTGGTCAACCGCGACAACTTCTTCCTCTTCACCCCCATGCTCCACGAGGTCGCGGCCAGCGACCTCGACATGACCCACATCGTCAACCCGGTGCGCAAGCTGCTGCGGCGGACGCGCTTCTTCAAGGGCGACGTGGAGAGCGTGGACCTGGCCGCCAAGCGCGTCAGCGTCTCGCACGGGGACGAGCACCACCATCACGAGCTGTCCTACGACCACCTGGTGCTGGCGCTGGGGGCGATCACCAACTTCTACAACCTGCCGGGGCTCGCCGAGCGCGCCCTCACCATGAAGACGCTGGGCGACGCCATCCACCTGCGCAACCGCCTGATCGAGAACCTGGAGCAGGCCGACTTCGAGTGCTGCGCGGACGCGCGCGCCCCGCTGCTCACGGTGGTGGTCGCGGGCGGCGGCTTCGCCGGGGTGGAGACCATCGCGGGGATCAACGACTTCCTGCGCGAGGCGGTGCGCTTCTACTCCAGCCTGGACGAGCGGCAGCTGCGCCTGGTGCTGGTGCACTCGGGGCCCTTGATCCTCCCCGAGCTGGGTCCCCGGCTGGGGGCCTACGCCCAGCGCAAGCTCTCCGAGCGCGGGGTGGAGATGGTCGTCAACGCGCGCGTGGCGGGGGTGGACGATGCCGGCGTCGAGCTGTCGGACGGCCAGCGCATCCGGACCGCCACCGTGGTGTGGACGGCGGGGACCTCGCCCAACCCGCTGCTGGACTCGCTGCCGTGCGCCCGGGAGCGGGGCCGCGTGCGGGTGAACCCCTTCATGGAACTCCCCGAGTGGCCGGGGGTGTGGGCGCTGGGGGATTGCGCGGGCATCCCGGACCCGGCGGGCGGCTTCTACCCGCCCACGGCCCAGCACGCGCTGCGGCAGGGGAAGGTCCTGGCGCACAACATCGCGGCCGCCATCCGGGGCGGACCGAAGCGCCCCTTCGCGTTCCGCGCCCTGGGCCAGCTGGCCGCGATCGGCCGGCGCACCGGCGTGGCGCGCATCCTGGGGTTCAACTTCTCGGGCTTCGTGGCCTGGTGGCTGTGGCGCACCATCTACTTGAGCAAGCTGCCGCGGGTGGAGAAGAAGCTGCGGGTGATGCTGGACTGGACCCTGGACCTGGTGTTCACCAAGGACCTGGTGCAGTTCATGACCTTCCGCGCGCCGACGGTCTCGCACGACGAGGGCAGGGCAGCCGCCGCGGCGCGCACCGAGAGCGCCGCCGGCGTCGGCTAGCGCCGTGTCACGCGATCCACCACGAACACCGCCAGCGCGAACCCCAGGGCCGGGAAGATGGGCTCCCAGCCCAGCAGGTAGCGCTGCCCGTCGGGCAGCGCCAGGAGCCTGCCCGAATAGAGCCACAACGCCCCCACCGCGGCGCTGCCCCCGAGCGCCAGGGCGGCGAGCCGAGTCCGCATGCGGCGCTCGGGGGTGAAGCTGGTGAGCACCGGCGCGAGCAGCGCCGGCGTCACGATGGACCCGAAGTCGTGCCACACGTCAATCACGCTGCGCCACAGCAGCGCCACCGCGATCGAGACCACGGCGGTGACGAGCAGCCCCATCCGCGTGGCGCGGGGGACCACGCGCTCCTCGTCGCCGCCGCGCAGCCGCCACCACAGGTCGCGCCCCAGCGCGATCGCCGCCACGAAGGCGTAGGAGTCCACCGTGGACATCACCGTGGCCAGCATCCCGAGCGTGAAGAGCCCCAGCGCCACCGGCGGCAGCTCGGCCGCCGCCAGCGCCGGATAGGCCTGCACCGGGTCGGGGAGGCCGGGTAGCGCGGCCCGGGCGTAGAGCCCCACCGTGGTGGTCATGAAGTCGAACACCATCCAGCACAGGATGGAGAGCAGGATGCCCGTCCGGGCCACGCCGGGCGACCGCGCCGCGTAGCAGCGCTGGTAGAAGGCCGGCTCCACCAGCGTGTTCATGGCCAGGAAGTACCAGGCGAGCACGTACTGGGGTGAGTTGCCCCCGTGCCAGACCCAGTGGCTCGCCGGCGTGTTGGCGCGCAGGAAGTCCAGGCCGCCGTGATGGGCCGCCAGGTAGGGCAGGATCACCGCGAACCCGCCGAACATGAGCACGAACTGGACGCGCTCGGTGATGACCACCGACCGCAGCCCGCCGCGGAAGAGGTACATCACCGAGAACAGCGTGCCCAGGGTCGCCCCGAACCACAGCGGCCAGCCGAACGCCACGGTGAGCAGGGTCCCCAGCTGCAGCACGTAGCCCGCCGGGGCGGTGGTGAGGAAGACGAGCGCGGCGCCGGCCACACCCACCCCGCGGCCGTAGGCCCGGTAGAGCTGGTCGGGCAGGGTGTAGAGCCGGGTGCAGTGGGCGCGACCGGCGAGGTCGGGACCAGCGCCGGGGAGGCCCGGGCCGCGGGGCCGGGCCGCGCGGCCATTGACCCCGGGAGGAGTACTCCCCCACCCCCAGGATGCCGCCGTACCAGGTGGAGACCAGCGTGGCCACGAACCCGGGCAGGGTCACGGCGCGGGAGGCCACCAGGTACTCGCTCATCCCGCGCCGGCGCGGGCCGAAGATGCGGGCGGTGACGTAGAGCAGGAAGGCGCCGTAGATGACCAGCAGGGCCGCGTCGGCCCCGGCGAAGCGGTACAGGCTGGAGGCGGGCGCTGCGGCGAGCGGCGGCAGGTCGGCGGCTTCGGTCACGTCCGTTTCCCTTCGCTGGCATGACCCAGATCAGGTTCGAGGGGTGTGATCTCAGGCCGTCCGCGTCACGGAAGTTCGGCCACCCCCAACGGCGGTCGCCCGCCTCGCAGCGGGCTGGGGTGCAGCATCGGTGCCGCCGGGCGGGGCTGTCAAGCGCAGGCGCCCGCGGCCGCGGCGGCGCGATGCGGGACCCGGCCCGGGGGCGGCCCTGCCCGAGCGACCCTGTGCTATCCTCGCGCCGGCACACGACCGGCCGTCTCGAACCGCTGGGAGGATTCCATGAGCACGGCGGAGCAGAGTCGCAGCTCATCGGCGCCGCGCATCTCGCTGGCCGCGGTCTTCAGCGACGGCCTCTACGCCGGGGTGATCGGCGCGGCCATCGTGGCGCTGTGGTTCCTGGTCATTGACACGATCGCGGGCCGGCCCCTCCACACGCCCACCCTGCTCGGCACCCTGCTCATCAAGGGCACGGCGGCGATGGCCACGGCCACGGTGGACGCCGCCATGGTGGCGGCCTACACTGCGGTGCACGTGGTGGCCTTCGTGATCGTGGGCCTGATGGCCTCCTACCTGGTCACGCTCTTCGACCGCTACCCGGCGGCGGGCATCGCGCTCATCTTCCTCTTTGCCTTCTCCGAGGTGGGCTTCTTCGTGGTGAGCGCCGCGCTGGGAGGCGACCTGCTGGGGCGGCTGGGGCCGTGGGCGGTGGGGATCGGGAACCTGCTGGCCTCGGCCGGCATGGCCCTCTATCTCTGGAAGCGCCACCCCAACTTGAAGCAGAGTCTCGGCCGCATCTGGGAGCAGTAGGCCGCCGCTACCGGTCCGGGTAGAGGCCGATGGGCGGGCGCACGCGCCCCCGCGCGCGGGCCGAATCCAGGTAGGCGGACGCGGCGGCGGTATCGCCCAGGGCGCGCGCCGCCTCGGACATCACCCACCACGGATAGGAGTTGAGCGGCGCCAGCCGGGCGGCCCGCATCGCCGTCTCGCGTGCCTCCGCCGGGTGCCCGCCCCGCAGCCGGGCGAGCGCCAGCTGGTAGATGAAGCTCGGATTCGGCGCCGCGGCCACCGCCTGCTCGAACCGGGCGGCCGCCTCGTCGAAGCGGCCCAGCTCGAAGGCGCGCAGCCCCAGGAAGTCATGGGCCCGGGTGAGCGGTCCCTCGCCCCAGCGCGGGTGCCCCTGGATGCGGGCCTCGATCCAACGCAGCTGCAGCGGCTCGCTCGCCTGCACGCCCCAGAAGGCCACGCCGGCGGCGAGCGTCACGGTCAGCGCGGGGACCCGCGCGGGGTGGGCGGCCTCGCGCGTCCAGAGAAGGACGAGCGCGCCGGTCATTGCCAGCCCCCAGGTGAGCGCCGCCGGGGCGTAGACGTCCCAGTCGCGGGCGTTGCCCTGGGCGGTGCGCGTCACCACCAGGAAGAGGGTCTGGACCCCGAGCGCGACGGCCGTCGCCGGCACCAGCGAGAACCGCGGCGCCCGCGCCGGGGCGGCTCCCGGCCGCGCCGGGCGCAGCGCCCAGGCGGCGACCGGCCCCACCGGCC
>JBBIHL010000157.1:0-3394 GCA_037447075.1 Candidatus Eiseniibacteriota bacterium
TGCTGGGGCCCGCACCCCAGGCGCTGGCGCGCCTGCGCAACGCCTACCGCTGGCACCTGCTGCTGCGCGGCCGCGGCGCGGCCGCGGTGCGGGGCGCCGCCCGCGAGGCGCTCGAGTGGGCCGAGGGCAAGCGTCTCGCGCGCAGCGTGCGCCTCACGGCCGACGTGGACCCGGTGGACGTGCTGTAGCCGCCCTAGGTCACGTTCACGGCGACCTCGTCCGCCGGCGTGCGCACCGGCTCCGGGGCATCCCGGCGCTCCCCGGCGCGCGACGCGGGGGCCGCCGCCCTCTGGTGGCGGCAGATCGCGGCGAGGGTCTCCATCACCTCCTCGTAGGCGAGTTGCGCGTGCAGCCGATGGCCGGCCGGCCGCGCCTGCAGGATGAGGTCGTTGATGGAGAGCACGCCCTCGAGGACGCCGTCGCCGTTCACCACCGGCAGCCGGCGCACCTGGTGGGCGCGCATCATCTCCAGGGCGGTGTGGACGTCGTCCGCGGGATGCACGGCGTGGAGCCTGCCGCTCATGACCTCCTCCACCCGGATCTCCTCGGCGCGGCGGTGCCGGGTGGCCACCGCCATGCAGATGTCGCGGTCGGTGATCACCCCCACCGCCTTCTCGCCGAAGTCGCTGACCACGGGCACCACGCCGCAGTCGTTGCGCCACATGACCATCGCCGCCGCCGCCAGATCGGTGCCGGCGGTGCAGCGCTCGGGGCCGCCCGTCATGATGTCTCGGACTTTCACGGCAGGTCTCCTTCCTTTGGTCCGTCTCGGGGGGCGGGGGCCGGCGTCGGTCCTCCGCCGACGCCGCCGCCCGCTACGCGGCATGGGACGTACGAAGGTCGGTCGAGCGGCCGAGCCGGGCCGGTGCGCCGTGCCGGCGGGCGAGCCAGCTCGCCACCCGCTCCGGCGTGCCCAGGTCGGTCCACCCGCACGGCGGGGCTGCCAGCACCCGCAGGTAGCCGGTCGCCCGCTCCAGCACGTCGTGGCCGAAGTCGGCCGCCGGGAGGTCGCGGTCGTACTCGGCGACGGCGTGCGTGCGCCAGCGCACGCGCGCGAGCGCCGCCCGATAGGCGGCGAGCAGGGCGGGCTGCGCGTGCTCGAACAGGTTCAGCAGCGCCGGTCCGCTGGCCGCCAGGATGAGGCTGTTCCACAGGGCGCCGTGTCTGAACAGCACGTGTGCCTCGTCGCACGGGGGTTTCTCGATGAAGGCGCGCACCGGCCGGGTCAGGCCGCCCGCCAGGCATTCGGGAACGATCCATCCGTAGTCGGCGTCCGGGCCTTCCGGGGTCATCCCCACCAGGATCGCGCACTCGCGCCACCGGCGTGCCGACTCCGCCGCCAGCTCCACGGCGCGCCGGAGGGGTTTCTCGTCCTCCACGTCGTGGTCCGAGGGCAGCACCACGACGCAGGAGGCCCGGTCGTGCAGCATCACGTGCCCCAGCCCGACGAGGATCCCCACCGCCGTGCCGCGGTTCGCCGACTGGGCCAAGGTGTTCCCCGCCGGCAGCGGGCGCAGATCGGGCTGCCACCATTCGCGGTGGCCCTGGGCGACCACGGCCACGATGTGGTCCGCTGTGGACAGGCGCAGCGCCCGCTCCAGCGCGAGGCGCAGCGGCGAGGCGTCCTGGCGGAACCTCCAGAACTGCTTGGGCACGGTGCGGCCGGCCGGGCCGGTCGTCAGGTGCGCGACGCGCCGTCCCTCCCCGCCCGCCAGGAGGATGACCCAGAGGTGTTCCGGTGCTTCCATGGCCGCTCGTCTGGACGCGCCCGGCGCGGCGACCGGGTGAGGGTCTTCCGGATGCCGAAGCATGAATCCCTATGCATCTCGCGTGCCGTGCGCGCCGCGATCATCGGACCGGGACGTGGGGCGCCGAATCCGCCCGATCGGGCCCGGCTCCAGCGCACTTCGCGGCGCGGGTTCTCGTGGCGCGCGGCCGTGGAGGGGAGGGAGCGGTCCCCTCATGTCATGACCGGCCGGACGGCACTGACGGGATGACATGACGGGAACGGCGGCACGACGCGGGAGGCGCACGCGCCAGGGGCTACCGCCGCGGAACTGGTTGGGGCATCCTCCGGGGCGCAAGCCCCTCTCCGCGCGGGCCGCCGCGAGGCCGCGGCATGATAGTTGCGGCCCCGTGCGGAGAGCCCGCGAGCGACCCGGCGCGAGGCGTGGAGGGGCGGGAAGGCATGAAGGCGGCCAGCGAGACCCTGGTGAGCATCCCGGCGGAAGCGGTCGCCCTCGAGGGGGTGCTGTGCGTGCCGCCCGGGGCCGGCGGGGTGGTGCTGTTCGCCCACGGCAGCGGCAGCGGGCGCCGCAGCCCACGCAACAACTTCGTGGCCGGGACGGTGCGGCAGGTCGGCCTCGGCACGCTGCTCTTCGACCTGCTGACCGAGCGCGAGGACGAGGTCTTCGAGAACCGCTTCGACGTCGAGCGGCTGGCCCGGCGACTGGCCGCCGCCACGCGCTGGCTGCGGGAGGACGCCCGCTTCGGCGCGGTCAAGCTGGGCTACTTCGGCGCCAGCACCGGTGCGGCGGCGGCGCTGGTGGCCGCGGAGGCGCTGGGATCGCTGATCGGCGCGGTGGTCTCGCGGGGCGGCCGCCCCGACCTGGCCTGGTCCTCGCTCCCGGGCGTCGAGGCGCCGACGCTGCTCATCGTGGGCGCCCTGGACGAGCAGGTGCTGAGGCTCAACCGCATGGCCTACGGGCGCCTGACCTGCGAGAAGGACCTGTCCGTGGTGCCCGGGGCCACCCACCTGTTCGCGGAGCCGGGCGCGCTGGAGGAGGTGGCGCGGCTGGCGGCCCGCTGGTTCGCGCGCCACCTGGGGCGAGGCTCGCGCGGGCGTGATCGAGATTGACGGGGCGCAGCACTCGGGCAGCGGCACCATCGTCCGTCACGCCGTGACCCTCGCCGCGCTGCTCGGCGAGCCGCTGCACCTCACCCACGCCCGGGCGCGCCGGCCCAAGCCCGGCCTGCGGCCCCAGCACCTCGCCTCCATCGCCGCCTGCGCCCAGCTCTGCGGCGGGCGGGCGGAAGGCCTGCGCGTGGGGGCGACCGAGTTCGTGTTCCACCCGGGAGGCCCGGCCCGCCAGGGCCGCTACGCGTGGGACATCGGCACGGCCGGGTCCACCACCATGCTTGCCCTGGGGCTGCTGCCCCTGCTGGCCTTCGCGGATGGACCGGTCGAGGCCCGCATCACCGGCGGAGTGTTCCAGGACTTCGCGCCCTCGCCCCACCACCTCCAGCACGCGCTGCGCCCCGCGCTGGCCGGGATGGGGTTCGCGATGGAGCTGCGCGTGGAGCGTGCGGGCTACGTGCCCCGCGGTGCCGGCGTGGTGACCCTGGGCGCGCGTCCCGTGCACCGGAGCCTCGATCCCTGGGTGTGGGAGGAGCG
>JBBIHL010000157.1:3494-7219 GCA_037447075.1 Candidatus Eiseniibacteriota bacterium
CCCTGGGCGCGCGTCCCGTGCACCGGAGCCTCGATCCCTGGGTGTGGGAGGAGCGGGGTCCCGTGGTGGAGGTGGATGGCGTGGCCTTCTCCAGCCACCTGGCCGAGCGCCGGGTGAGCGAGCGCATGGCGGAAGCCTGCGCGCGGGTGCTGGGGGGGCGGGGCTCGCCCCCGCATCGAGCGCGTGGAGGACTCGGCCGCCCTCCATCCCGGCGCCAGCCTGGCGGTGTGGGCGCGCTGCGGCAACGGCTGCGTCCTGGGGGCCGACCGCGCCGGGGCTCCGAGGCGATCGGGCGCTCCGTCGCCGCGCAGCTGCTCGAGGATCTGGCGACGGGCGCGGCGGTGGACCGGCACCTGGCGGACATGCTGGTGATCTTCGCCGCCCTGGCGCGCGGCAGGTCCTGCTACCGCGCGCCGTCGGCGAGCGAGCATCTGCGCACCAACCTCTGGCTGGCCGAGCGCCTGGGCGCCAGGGTCGCGCTGGAGGGGACGCGGGCGAGCATCGAGGGGATCGGCCTGGTGCGCCGATGAAGTCCGGGCGTCCAGCCCAGGGCCGGGGCCGCGGCCCCGAACGCGCCGGCGCCGCCCGGTCCCGGGCGGCGGAGACCGGAGGCGGCGCCTCGCGTCGGTGAGGCTCTCATGGCCTCACGCGTGCGGCTTCAGATCTTGCGGACCCGCATCGCCTGCGGACCCTTGGGGCCGCGGGTGACGTCGAACTCCACGCGCTCGCCGTCGGCGAGCGTCTTGAAGCCGTTGCCTTCGATCGCGGAATGGTGGACGAAGACATCCTCGCCGCCATCCTGCGCGATGAAGCCGAAGCCACGGGCTTCGTTGAACCACTTGACGGTTCCTTGCAGCACTCTGAATCACCTCCATATTGGCGGGCCTTGCGGCCCCGAGTCTGAAGCCGCCCGGAAGCGGCGGCCGCCCCGGCCGCGAGGGCCCGGGCTTCGGGGGCGACGGCGGCGACTCCAAAAAAAAGCCGCCAGCGGAGAACTGGCGGTCACGAATCCTGGCTCGTACATCCACCGGCTACCGAATCACAACCTTAGACGCGGCTCGGGGGCGGCGGATTCCGCCCGATTCGAGGGGCGCGCGCGTGGCCCTCGCGACCGGGGCCGGGTCCGGCGCCGCAATTGACGCTGTCGGAACCCCGGGCCCCGGGGCTGTCTCCCCCTCGCCACGCCGCCGCGCCCGCGCCTCACCGGGCGGGTGCGCCGCAGTCGGGGCGAGCGTCGTCGCGCGCCTGCCCCGGCCGGCTTTCGCCTTGACTCGCCTCAACTTCCGTGGCTAGCTCCGAGCGTGCCCGACGGGTGCCGGGAGGCGTTCCCGCCTGGCACCTTTCCCGCTTACGCCAGAGAGAGGTCATGCCCAACCCTGCGTCGAACCGGGCCGAGGCGGTGGCCTCGGCCATTCGTACGGCCGCCAACTCGGCCGCGCCGGTCACGGTGGAGACGGTGAAGGCCCACCCCCGGGTGAAGCTGTTCATCCGCAAGGCGGACGAGGCGCTCGCCCAGATCGGCTACACCGAGCACGGGGAGCGCCACGTGAGCCTGGTCTCCAGCATCGCCTACAACGTGCTGCGCCGCATGGGCTACCCGGAGCGCGAGGCGGAGCTGGCCGCCATCGCCGGCTACCTGCACGACGTGGGCAACGTGGTGAACCGCGACCAGCACGCCCAGACCGGGGCCGTGATCGCCATGCAGATCCTCACGGAGCTGGGCATGCCGGACGGCGAGATCCTCCCCATCATGGCCGCGATCGGCAACCATCACGAGGATCACGGCGACCCGGTGCACGCGGTGGCCGCCGCGCTGATCCTGGCCGACAAGAGCGACGTGCACCGCACCCGGGTGCGGAACCCGGACATGATCAAGTTCGACATCCACGACCGCGTGAACTACGCGGTCGTCAAGTCGTTCCTGAACGTGGACGAGCAGCGCAAGCAGATCACCCTGGAGCTCACCATTGACACGCAGATCTCGCAGGTCATGGAGTACTTCGAGATCTTCATGTCGCGGATGCTGGCCTCCCGCAAGGCGGCCAAGTTCCTGGGCGCCACGTTCGGGCTGGTGGCCAACGGGAACCCGTTGTCGTAGAGGGCCGCGGAGGGGCCAAGCATGCGTCGTCTGATCTGGGGGTTGGGCGTGGCGGGCCTGGCGGCGTGGGCCTGCGCGGCCTGGGCGCGCAACCCGCATTGCGCCGGCGGCATCCAGTACGTGTCGCAGGGCATGCGCGACAAGGAGAAGCCGGGCGGGATGGAAGACTACCTGCGCGAGATGAACAAGGCGATCGTGCAGCTCAACCTGTGCGCCAAGGAGGACCCGGACGACTACGAGGCCATCGGCTACCTGGGCTGGGCCTACTGTGAGCTGGACAGCGCCGAGCAGGCCGGCCGCGCGTTCAAGACCGCGATTGACGGCCTGACCGCCAAGGGCGACAAGAAGAAGGCCGATTGGGCGATCAGCAACCGCGAGAGCTTCTTCGCCCGCTACTTCAACGCCGGCATCGATCGCATCAGCGCGGGCCAGATCGCCTATCCGGACATGACCAAGAAGCCCGAGACCCCCACCGACGAGGCCATGCACGCCGAGGCGACCAAGGCCTACCAGGCGGCGCTCGCCCACCTGCACAAGGCGCTCCACCTCAAGCCCGGCGACGCCCGCACCTACCACAACCTGGGCGCCGTCCACACCTTCATGGGCGACTTCGCCGGCGCCGAGCAGGTGTTCAAGGAAGGCCTCACCCACTCACCGCAGGACAGCGTGCTGCTCAAGGACCTCTCCACGGTGGGCGTGAGCGGCGTCCAGCGGCTGATTGACGCCAAGGACTACGACGGCGCGATCGCGACCCTCGGGCCGCTGATCGCCAAGGAGCCCGCGAGCACCAGCCTCCACGGCCTGATGGCCGACGCCTACTTCCGCAAGGCCCAGGAGTCGAAGGGCGAGGACCGGTCCAAGGCCTTCGCCCTGGCCGGCGATCACTACGCCAAGGTCGCCGAGCTGCGTCCCAACGAGTCCGAGGCCGCCTTCAACGCGGGGTCGGCCTACAATGCCGCAGGCCAGTGGGTCAAGGCCGAGCCGTTCTGGCGCCGGGCGCTCGCGCTGCAGCCCGACGACGTGGACGCCCTGTCCGCGCTCGGGGCCTGCCTGGCGGAGCAGGGCAAGTTCAAGGAGGCGATCGAGGTGCTGCACCGGGCGGTGGTCTCCAAGCCGCGCGAGCAGAGCCTGCACCGGCAGCTGGGCGGGGTCTACACCAAGGCCGGCAAGGACCAGCGCGGGACCGAGGAGCTGGTGGTCTACCTGGCCCTGCGCGACGGCCGGCCGGCGGCCAACCCGGCCGCCAAGGCCGAGGAGACCGCCAAGAAGTTCGCGGGCTCGGATGCCGCCAAGACCTGGGGTGCCCTCGGAGCCCCGGAGTCCGTCTTGAGCTGGGACGCCCAGGGGATGGCCAGCGAGACCTGGCTGTACCTCGCCAAGCAGCAGGCCTACACCTTCTCGTCCGGCAAGCAGACCTTCAAGACCGACTGGTCCGCCCCCGACGTGCAAGGGCTCCCCGGCGCCGCGGCGCCGCCCGCGCCCGGGAAGAAGTAAGGCGGCCGCCGGGGCGGCCCGCGCAAGGCCGGTCCGAGCGCCCGCAGGCGGCGGCCCGCGATGACCTGGGACCTCGGAGCCTCCACGGTCGCGATCCTGGGCTACGGCCACCAGGGCGCGGCGCATGCGTTGA
>JBBIHL010000158.1:0-675 GCA_037447075.1 Candidatus Eiseniibacteriota bacterium
TCGAGCCGGGCGTCCAGGGTGATCTCGGCCTTGAGCAGCCGCGAGATGGGGCAGCCGGCCTTGGCCTCGCCGGCGGCCTGCTCGAAGGCCTCGCGGCTGGCGCCGGGCACCCGGGCAGCGGTCTGCAGATGGACGCGCGTCACCGTCCAGCCGGCCTCGAGCTTCTCGAAGTCCAGGCAGGCCGTGGTGCGGATGCTCCGCGGCGTGAGCCCGGCGTTCCCCAGCTGGGCGGAGAGCGCCATGGAGAAGCACGCCGCGTGGGCGGCGGCGACCAGCTCCTCGGGGTTGGTTCCCGCGCCGCTCTCGAAGCGGTCGGTGAACGAGTAAGCCGTGTTCGACAGCACGCCGCTCTTGCTGCTCACCTTGCCCTTGCCGTCCTTGAGGCCGCCTTCCCAGACGGCGGACGCCTCACGCTTCATCGCATCCTCCTTGGGGTCACGCGCGGCGCAGCCGCCGCGGATCGGAACCGGGCTCCGGCCGCGCGCTCACGCGGGCCCGTGACGACGACGGCAGTTTACAGTACGCTCCAAGGGACGCTTTCGCGAGGAATCGGCGCCCCGCCCCCAGCGCGACCCAGCCACGTTCCACCGAACGAGGAGGAGGAATGCGCATCCGTCGCCGCCTGAACCTGCTGGTGCTGCTGGGCCTGTGGTGGGCCGCCGGTCCGGCCGCCGC
>JBBIHL010000158.1:700-7201 GCA_037447075.1 Candidatus Eiseniibacteriota bacterium
CCGTCGCGTCCCGCGGCCCCAGTCCCGGCTCTGGCGACCCCGCTGCCGGTCCGCGCCGCCGATCCGGCGCGGCAGCGGGCCTTGAGCCAGGGCGCGGCGTGGCAGGCCTTCCAGGCTCGCCACGGCGCCTGGGCCGCGTGGTGGAACGAGGCCACCGGCACGCCGCATCGCGCCTTCGGGCAGGGCATCGAGCTTCCGGGCTTCGCCGACGATCCGGCCTCGGCGGACCGGGCGGTGCGCGGGTTCATCGCGGACCACCCGGACCTGTTCGGCGACTCGCCGGCGCTGGAGCTGGCGAGCGCGCGCCGCGCGGGCGACGTGTGGTACGTGCGCTACCGGCAGACCGCGGCGGGGCTCCCCGTGCTATTCGCCGACTGGGAGTTCCGCGTGGGCGCCGACGGGCGGCTCTTCGCCTTCGGCGCCGACGCGCTGCGGCCCGACGTCGCCGCCACCCAGGCGCCACGGATTCCCGCCGCGGCGGCCCGCGAGGCGGCCAAGGTCGGCCTGTCGTTCGACCCCGCGACCGACCGCGCGGAGGGCGACGCCCTCTACGTGCTCCCCCTGGCGGGTGAGAACGGCGCCGAATACCGGGTGGTCTACGACGTGCGCGTGCGCACGGCCCGCCCGCCCGGCAACTGGATCACGCTGGTGGATGCCGCAAGCGGCGAGGCCGTGTGGCGGCACGACCGCCTGCGCCACGCCATCGGCGGCAACGTGAGCGGCGACATCCATCCGCTGCTGCCCACCGACGCGGTCGCGCCGCGCGGCTTCAGCAACCTGTTCGTCAGCGTCGGCGCCCTCCAGGCCATCACCGACGCCTCGGGCAACTACACCGCCTCGCCGGGCGGGCCCGTGACCGTCAGCGCCCAGCTGCTGGGCCGCTTCTGCGACGTCAACCGGCAGGACGCCCCCGACGCCAGCTTCGCGGTCGGGGCGGCCGACCCCTCCACGGTCAACATCCTCTGGAGCGCCGCCAACTCGCACGACGCCGAGCGCGACGGCTTCTACCACGTGAACCTCTCCCACGACTACGCGGTCGGCCTGGACCCTGGCTTCACCGGCAACGACTACGCGATGCCGTGCGCCGTCAACATCGCCCAGACCTGCAACGCCTTCTGGGACGGGTTCGGGGTGAACTTCTACGCGGCGGGCGGCGGCTGCCCCAACACCGCCACGATGCCGGACGTGGTCTACCACGAGTACGCGCACGGCGTGAACGACAACCTCTACATCCAGAACGGGGCCGTGGTGGGGATGCTGAACGGCGCCCTCCACGAAGGCCTGGCCGACGTGAACGCCTGCTTCATCCAGGACGACCCCGAGGTGGGCAAGGGCTTCTTCGGGCCCGGCACCATCCTGCGCACGATCCAGAACCTCCGCCGCTGGCCCGCCGACGCCAGCGGTGATCCGCACGTCACCGGCCTCATCATCGGCGGCGCCTTCTGGGACCTGCGCCAGTCGGTGGGGCTCGCGGTGGCCGAGCGGCTGGCGCACTTCGCCAAGTACGGCCTGCCCGACGACGCCGACGACGGCGTGGCCATGAGCGAGTACTTCCTGGAGACGCTGGTGGCCGACGACGACGACGCGGACCTTTCCAACGGCACGCCGCACGCGGCCGAGATCATCGCGGCCTTCAACGCCCACGGGATCGGCACTGGGTTCTTCATCCAGATCGCGCACCTCCCGCTCGCCGACCAGCCGGGCACCGGCCCCTATCCCGTGAGCGCGACCATCCAGTACACCGGCGCCTTCGGGGCGCTCGACGCCTCCTCCCCCGCCCTGCACTACTCGGTGAACGGCGGGCCGTTCGTGGAGGTGGCGATGACGCCGACCGGCGGCGCGAACGAGTACGCCGCGGGCATTCCGCACCAGACCGACGCCATCGTGCGCTACTACGTGAGCGCAGCCGACGTGTATGGCGCCGTGGCGACCGACCCGCCCAACGCCCCCGCCTCCAAGGTCCACGTCTTCGTCGCCGGCCCCACGACCACCGTGCTCCTCCACGACCAGGAGGTGGACGCGGGCTGGGCGGTCGGGGCTCCCGGCGACGCCGCCACCACCGGCATCTGGCTGCGGGCCGACCCGGTGGGCACCGAGGTGGGCGGCGTTCCCGTGCAGCCCGAGAACGACCATACGCCCGACCCCGGGGTGAACTGCTTCGTCACCGGCAACGCGATCGCCGGTCAGCCGGCCGGCACCAACGACGTGGACAACGGCCGCACCACGCTCACGACCGCGACCTTCGACGCCAACGGCGCGACCTCCCCGGTCGTCAGCTACTACCGCTGGTACTCGAACAACGCGGGCAGCGCCCCGGCCAGCGACTTCTGGCGCACCTACATCTCGAGCGACGGCGGGGCCACCTGGACGCTGGTCGAGGAGACCAGCCAGACCGACAACTCCTGGCGGCGGGTGGTCTTCTTCGTGTCGAGCTACGTCACGCCCGCCAACAACATGAAGGTGCGCTTCGTGGCGGCCGACGAGGGCAGCGGCTCGCTGGTGGAGGCCGCGGTGGACGACTTCAGCCTGCTCGGCTTCACGAGCGGCGTGGCGGTGGACGACGCGGCCGGCCCGGCGGGCTTCGCCCTGGCGCAGGCCTCGCCCAACCCGTTCGGCCGGGAGACCCGACTGGGCTACGTGCTGCCGCGGACGGGTCACGTGACGCTGCAGGTCTTCGACGCGAGCGGCCGCGCGGTGCGCACCCTGGTGGACGGCGTGCGCGAGGCCGGCCGGCACTCGGCGGCGTGGGACGGGCGCGACGACGCCGGACGCGCGGTGCCGAGCGGGACCTACTTCGCGCGGGCGCGCTTCGAGGGACGGCAGGCGGCGCAGGCGGTGGTGCGGGTGAGGTAGCGCGCGGCCGGAGACGGCCTAGAACCTCGCCCCCAGCCGCATCCCCAGGCCGCCGCCCCGCGCATCCAGCACCGGCTCCAAGGCGAGCGCGCGGCTCTCGTGCAGGCGGAGCAGCGTGCGCGACACCGCCGTGCCGATCACCACGCCGGCGAACACGTCCGAGGGCCAGTGGGTGCGCGCGTCAACGCGCTGCAAGGCCACGCTGGTCGCGAGCCCGTAGGCGAGCACCGTGAACGGGACGCGATCCACGTGGTGCGAAAGGATGGTCGCCAGCTCGAACATGACCGACGCGTGACCGGAGGGAAGCGAGGTGCCGCCGTTGAACTCGAAGTGGCGGGGGCCGTCGCCCTCGAAGGGCCGGGAGCGGCCCAGGGTGATCTCGCCCACGTTGCGGATGCCGCCCGCGATGAAGTGCGACTCCAGGATCTGCGTCGTGACGTTCTGCAGCGGCGCGATGCGGAAGGCGTAGCCCAGCACCAGGCCGCCGAAGTAGAAGACGTTGGTGTTGCCCATGTTCCCCACGGGCTCAAGGAACTCGCCCACGTCAATCACGGCGTCGTAGAGGCCGTTCCCCCGGGAGCGCTCGAAGGCATCGAGGATCTCCTGGTCGTTGGCGTAGATCACGGCGCCCGTCGCCAGCACCCCGGCAAGCCACAGCGCGCTCCTGCGATTGATGCGCGCCGGCGACGACACCACGTGCCAGGCGTCCGATGCGAAGTTCGCCGCGCCCTGGCGGAGGCTGCGGCCGAGCTGGCGACCTTCGCCGGCGGCGTCGTCCCGCGGATATGCCGGGGCCGCGGCCGCCAGCATCCCCAGCGCGAGCGCGGCGCAGGGCACCCATCGCCGGAGCCCGGCTCCCCCCATCCTGGTCAAGGTTTCCTCCTTCCCCGGACGCGATCGCGCGGGTTCGTCGGGGCACGCGATCGAATACAATAGCGATCGCCATCGTCGCAACCCGGGCCCTGGCACCGGGCCCGGAACCGTCCACCCGCTCGATCCGGGAGGTTACCTTGATGCGGAAGCGCGGCCTATCGCTCTTTTCGCTCCTCGCCCTCGCCGTCCCGCCGCCCAGCGCGGCGTCCGCGCAGCAGTCGGCGGAGCCCCGCTACGAGATGACGACCTACTACGTGGGGCTGCTCTACCGCGGACCCCAGTGGACCGCGGAGCGCACGCCGGAGACCGAGCGCGTGCAGGCCGCGCATCTCGCCCACATCGGCGAGATGGCGAAGAGCGGCAAGCTCCTCCTGGCCGGCCCCTTCACCGACGACGGCCACCTGCGCGGGATCTTCGTCTTCAAGGTGGACTCCCTCGCCGAGGCCCGGGCGCTCTCGGAGGCCGACCCCGCGGTCAAGGCCGGGCGGCTGGTGGTCGAGCTGCACCCCTGGTACTCGGCGAAGGGCATCACGATCGTGCAGCCGCCGAAGCCGGAGAAGGAGCCGAAGTAGCGCCCGGAGAGCCCGGGGCGCGGCCCGCCTGCGGGCGACGCGGACCTTCTCGTCTGGCGCGGCGCGGGCTATGCTGCGCGCCGCACCGCGGGAGCGGCGGCCGCGCTCGAGGCGGCCGCTCGGCGGGACTTCGAGGCCCGCGTCGCTCCCGGCGGAGCTTCCTGGCCGCCCCCACACGGCCCGCACCACCCGTATTCGTCGCGCATGGACCACACAAGACCCCAGCCGCTGCTGAACGAGAGCGAGAGGCCGACCTCCCGCCACTACCTGATCCTGGCCATGAGCTGGGCGGGCTGGCTGTTCGACTTCTACGACCTCATGCTGCTCTCCTTCCTGCTGGTGCCCATCAAGAAGTCGCTCGGCCTCGACGACCTCTCGCTCTCCTTGCTCCTGGGCGCGTCGCTGGCGGCCACCGCGCTGGGCGGCATCCTGTTCGGCTTCCTGGCCGACCGCTTCGGGAGGAAGACGGTGCTCTCGTGGACCATCCTGGTCTACTCGGCCGGCACCTTCCTGTGCGGCATGGCGGGCGGCTTCGCCTGGCTGCTCGCGTTCCGGGTCGTGACCGGCCTGGGGGTAGGCGGCGAGTGGGCGACCGGCCAGACCCTGGTGGGCGAGACCTTCCCGGCGCGCATCCGGGCGCGCTTCGCCGCCGTCATGCAGACGGGAGCCCCGCTGGGCATCGCGCTCGCCTCGGTGGTGGGCGGCTTCGTGGAGCCGGCGCTCGCCGCCCGCTTCGGCCCTGACTGGGGATGGCGCGGCTGCTTCTTCGTGTCGGTGCTGCCCGCGGTGCTGGTGGTCGTCATCCGCAAGCTCATGCCGGAGTCGGACGTGTGGCTGCGGCGGCGCTCGATGGGGCCTCGCGACACGGGGCGGCTCGCCCGGCTCCTCGGCACCCCGCGGCTGCGCCGGCTGTTCGTGCTGGGCCTGGTGCTCGCCCTCACCGACATGTCCGCCTACTGGTTCACCTACTCGTGGCTCCCCAAGTACCTCTACGACCAGCTCGGCTTCTCGATGGCGAAGTCGGGAATCTGGATGCTCGTCACCCAGGCCGGCGGCCTGCTGGGCTACCTCTCGTTCGGGGTGGTGGCCGACGCGGCGGGCCGGCGGATCGCCTACACCACCTACTCGCTGCTGTGGGCGATCGGGCTGCTGGCCGTGACCTGGTTCTGGGCCGGCATCGCGGTGATGCCGTGGCTCACGCTCTGCTTCATGTTCCTGGTGGGCCTGGGCACCGGGAACTTCTCCGGCTACGGCCCGATCTTCGCCGAGATCTTCCCCACCGAGGTGCGGAACGCCGCCATGGGGACCGCCTTCAACCTGGCCCGCGGCGTGCAGTTCTTCACCCCGCTCGCCATCTCGCACGTGGCCGCCCGCTACGGCCTGGGAGGCGGCATCTCGCTGGCCGCCTTCTTCGCGGTGTTCACCGGCCTGTGGGTCTGGACCTTGCCCGAGACCCGGGGCACCCGCATCGGCGCGGACGAGGCGGTGGCGGCGTGAGGCTCCTGGTCTTCGGCGCCAGCGGGCCGACCGGCCGCCTCCTGGTGGAGCAGGCGCTGGCGGCGGGCGACGCCGTCACCGCGTTCCTGCGCCCCACGTCGGTCTTCGAGCCGCGGCACGAGCGCCTCGCGCTCCATCGGGGGGACGCGCTGCATCCCGCAGCGGTCGAGGAGGCGGTGGGCGGGCACGACGCCGTGTTGAGCGCCCTGGGCGTGAGCCGCGGAGCGCCCATCAACGTCTGCTCGGAAGGGACCCGCAACATCGTGGAGGCGATGCGCCGGCGCGGCGTGCGCCGGCTGGTCTGCCTCTCCGCCTTCGGCGCGGGCGAGACGCGCCGCGGCGGCCCCTACGCCGCAGGAATCCGCGCGCTGATCCCCGCCCGCATGCGCGACAAGGAGCGCATGGAGGAGCTGGTGCGCGGAAGCGGGCTGGAATGGGTGATCGTGCGCCCCCCGATCCTCACCCACGGCCCGCTCACCCGCCGCTACCGCAGCGGCGTGGGCATGAGGCTGGGCTGGTTCCCCACCGTCTCGCGCGCCGACGTCGCGGACTTCATGCTGGCCCAGGCCAGGAGCGACGAGCACCTCCGCCGGGCGGTGACCGTCAGCTATTGACCCGGGGGGCTCCCCCCGCGCAGCGTGACCGCGGCCGCCACATAGGCCGCCGCGGCCAGCAGCCAGAGCGCCGGCGTGCCCGCCTCCCCCGC
>JBBIHL010000159.1:0-7193 GCA_037447075.1 Candidatus Eiseniibacteriota bacterium
TACTGCGCGCGGCTGGCCGCGGGCCCGGACCGGGCGGTGCGGCGCGTGGCGCTCGTCGCCCCGTGACGGGCGGCGTCCTCCCCCGCGCCGCGTTCACCACCGGGCTGCTCCTCGCCGCGGCCACGGCGGCATGGCCCGCCGGAGGGCTCCGGCTGCGGGAAGTGTGGAGCGTGGACACCGGCGGCTGAGTCTTCTCGAGCCCCGCGGTCGCGGGGGACCTCCTCTACGTGGGCTCGTGCGCCGGCACCTTCTACGCGCTCGACCGCGCCAGCGGCGCGATCCGCTGGCGCCAGAGCGTGATCGCGGACAGCGTCCGGCGCCAGTTCCACGGCGATCCCCTGGTGACCGACGATCTCGTCGTCGTCGGCACCGACGCCGCGGAAGGAGACTCGGGGTTCGTCTTCGCCTTCGACCGGAGCGGCGGCGAGGTGCGCTGGAAGCGCCGCGCGGGGCGGGGAGTGACGACGGACGTCGTCCGGAGCGGCCCGCGGGGCTACGTCGTCTCGCTCGACGACGAGCTGTTGTGCCTGGATCTGGTCGGCGGCGCGGTCGTGTGGCGGTCCGGGAGTGGCAGCCAGGGGGAAGGGATCCGCCGCGGCTCGCCGATCGTGGTGGGCGATCGCGTGTTCTTCGCCGCGTCCGATTGGTCCGTGCGCGCGCACGAATCGGCCACCGGGCGGCCGCTCTGGACGCGCAGCCTCGATGCCCACCTCTCGACCGGGCTCGCGGCGATCGGCGGCCAGCTGGCCTGCTGCGCCGACGACGGATACCTCTACGCGCTGGATCCGCAGACGGGCACGGTCGCGGCCCGCGTGCCGATCACGGGCGGTCCCTACCTCGGGGAGATGGCCGCGTCCGGCGACTCGCTGCTCGTCCTGCTCGGCGAGCGCTCCCTGGCCGGCTTCGACTGGGCGGCCAAGCGGACGCGATGGACGCGCGCCGCGCCCCAGCCGTGGTCCTCGTCGCGCCCCGCGCTGTGGCGCGGCGAAGTCGTGGCAGGCACCCAGGACGGCGACCTCTTCGCCTTCCGCCTGGGGGATGGAGCACCGCGGTGGTTCCACCATGTGGGCGGCGTCATCCGCGGCATCGGCTCCGCGGCCGACGCGCTCTACGTGGGCACCTACGCCGGCAGGGTCCACGCGCTGAAGGCGGAGAGGTAGCAGGGAGAGCGGCCATCAGCCCCGCGCCTCGGGGCGCTGGCTGCTAGCTCGGCAGCCCGGCCCCCTCGTCCACGGCAAACCCCACCCGGCGCAGCATGGCCTGGAAGCGCGAGTCGCCGCGCAGTCCGTCGTAGGCGGGATCGGTCTTGAGATCCACCAGGTAGTGGTCGCGGGCCTCGCACCCCTGCTCCAGCCACACCAGGGCCCGCCGTCGGTCCCCGAGCGCCAGATGCACGAGGGCGATCCCCACCGGGGTGACGTAACGCTCCTTCGACAGCCGCTCGAGCCGCGCCACCATCCGGCGCGCCTCGCTCCTGCGGCCGGCCAGGGCATAGGCGTGGGCCAGCGCCGCCTGCGCCGTGGGGAGCCCGGGCGCCAGGCGCGCAGCCTCCTCGATCTCCGCCACCGCCCGGGCGTGGTCGCCGGTCTGCTGGTAGGCACGGCCCAGGCCGTAATGGCCGACGGCGAACCCGGGATCCAGCTTCAGCGCCTCCTGGTAGCGCGCGATCGCCAGGTCGGGGCGCCGGGCGATGAAGTCAATCGTGCCCTGGGCGCCGATGATCCGGACCGACACGGGATCCACCCGCAGCGCCCGCTGGATTTCGGCCCGCGCCTCCTCCAGGCGCCCGCCCCGGGCGAGGAACAGCGCGTACCAGTGACGCGCCTCGGCGTAGCTGGGGTTCACCTGGATCGCGCGCTTGAACTCCTTCTCGGCCCCGGCGCGGTCCCAATCGTCGGATTCGAGCACGAAGGCCATGGAGGTGTGGGCCTCCGCGATCCATGGATCAAGCCCGAGCGCCCGCAGCGCGGCCTGCCGCGCGGTCTCGTAGGCCGACCTGGGGGGCAGGCCCCCGTAGCTCCCGAGCAGGCTGTAGACGTCGGCCCTCCCCGACCAGGCCAGTGCGTTCGTCGAGTCGTTGGCCAGGATCTCGTCGAAGCACCGCAGGGCCTTCTGCGCGTCCTGGGGACCGCGCTGGTTCAGGGCGAAGCGTCCCTCCAGATAGCGGGGGTAGAGCTCGGGGTTCCCGAGGCGGCGAAGGCGGAGGATCTCCTGCTGGAGCTCGCGCCCAATCGCGGGGTCCACCTTGACCTTGATCTCGTGAGCGATGTCCGTCGCCAGCTCCGCCTGCAGCGCCAGCACGTCGCGCATGTCGCTCTCGTACTTGTCGGCCCACAGCGTCCGGTCCCCCGCGTCCACCAGGCGCGCGCTGATGCGCACGCGGTCGCCGCTGCGCGCCACCGAGCCCTCGACCGCCGCCTGCACTCCCAGCTCCCTCATGACCTGCGCGAGGGGCTTCTTCGTACCCTTGTAGTGCAGGCACGAGGTGCGCGAGATCACCCGCAGGCGTTCCGTCCGGGCCAGCTCCGTGATCAGCTCGTCGTTCATGCCCGCCGCCAGGTACTCCTGCTGCGGGTCTCCGGAGACGTTGTCGAAGGGCAGGACGACGAGGGACGTGATGGACCCGGGGCTGACCACCCAGGCGAGCCCGGCCCACAGCCCCACCAGCCCAACGACCAGGGCCACCGCCCCCCAGACCAGCGCGGGCCGGGCGCGGAGGCGACGTGGACGGGGAGCCGGCGCCGTCGCCGCCGCTTGCAGCGCGTCGCGCACCTGTGTCGCCCGCTGAAAGCGGCGCCCGGGCTCCTTCTCCAGGCAGCGCTGGATCGCCGCCCGCAGCGGTGCGGGGACCTGCGCCGGCAGCGGCAGGTGCGGCTGGTGCAGGATGGCGCCGATCACCTCGAGCTGGGTCGAGCCCTGGAAGGGTCGCTGGCCGGTGGCCATCTCGAAGAGGATCACCCCCAGCCCCCAGATGTCCGAGCGCGCGTCGGCCCGCTCGCCGCGCAGCACCTCCGGGGCCATGTAGAGCGGCGTGCCCGCGATGACCTCGCCGCCGCTGGACGACCACGCCGACGTGGTCCCCGCGGCGGGCTCGGCGGCGGCCGAGCGCAGGGCGAGGCCGAAGTCCAGCACCTTGACCCGGCCCTCGTTGGTGACGACCACGTTGGCGGTCTTGAGGTCGCGGTGCACCACGCCACGGGCGTGGGCGTGCACCAGGGCGTCGGCGATCTGCCCCCCGTAGCGCGCCACGGCGTCGCTGGGCAGGCCCGGGGCGGAGATCAGCTCGTTCAGGGGCCGCCCGGCGACGTATTCCATCACGATGAAGTCCACGCCCTCGACGTGGCCCACGTCGTGGATGGTGCAGATGTGGTGGTGGTTCAGGGCGGAGGCGCTGCGGGCCTCGCGCAGCAGGCGGGCCCGGGAATCCCGGTCGGCCGGGGCGCCGGGCAGCACCTTGAGCGCGACGTCGCGCTGGAGCCGCTCATCGCGGGCGCGGTACACCACCCCCATGCCGCCTTCGCCGATCTGCTCGACGATGCGGTAGTGCCCGAGGGTGCGGCCGATGAGGTCCGGCATCTTGGGGGCTGGGGGTCCCAGGTGACACCCCGAGAGGCGAGTATAGACCCGGCCCAGGCCGCCGGGGGCGGAATCCGGGCCGGCCCGGGAGCCCGCGCCCTCGGGGCCGCCGCCTCGACCTAGCCCCTGGCTCCCAGGCTCAGCAGGAAGTCGCGGTCGCCCGCCAGGACGTCGTCCACCGCGATCTCGGCGGGGCTCGCCCAGCGCACGGCGTGGACGGCGGCAGAGGGCTTGAGCTCGAAGCTCGCCAGCGCGCAGCGCACGAAGTAGATCTCCACCTCCGGACCGTGCGGGTAGTCGTGGGTGTCCACCTGGAGGACCTCGGCGGGTCGCGCCTCCACCCCCAGCTCCTCGCGCAGCTCGCGCACCAGGGCGTGCTCGGGGCTCTCGCCGGGCTCGATCTTCCCGCCGGGGAACTCCCACTTGAGCCCGAGCGGGCCGCCCGGCGGGCGCTGGGTGAGCAGCAGCCGACCCTCCTGCCACACCACCGCCGCCGCCACGCGCACCCGGTCCACGGCCGGAGCGCCGTGGCGCTGGTGGGGGCTCGCGATTCCCAGGTCGCCTTCCATCGCCCTCGATTCTACCTCCGGCCGCGCCTCCCCGCCCGCACCACTTCCAGCCCGGCGGCCGCGGCCACGCCGCGCTCGAACAGCTGCAGGTAGTGGCGCTCGCCCGCCGCGCGGGCGTCGAGCGCGTGCCGCGCGACCCGGTGGAGGAGCAGGGCCGTCGCGGGATCCATGCGACGGCGCCGCATCCCGGCGGGCAGCTTGAGATAGGAGGGCACGGCGTCCACCAGCTCGGGCGAGCGGGCCAGCGCGTGGAGATCGCAGGCGCGCTCGCCGCGCGGCACCTGGCCGCGCGCCTGCAGCAGGTGGGTGAGCTCGTGGGCGATGGTGAAGTAGTCCAGCCGGCGCGGGCGCACCCAGATGGCGGGATGGTGCGGGTCGAGCGAGCCCCAGCCCAGCACGCCGCGCTTGCGCGCCAGGCCCACCCGGATGCACACCGCCTCCAGCTCGGGGAAGTGGCGGCGCACCTGCTCCAGCCGCCGCCGCATCCGGGCCAGGTGCGGCGAGCGCGCCGCCACCCGCGAGAACTGCCAGCGGGGCTCCGCCTGCGCGAACTCGAACTCGAGCTGCTGCAAGGGGACGGCCCGGGCGCGCGCCGCCAGCGCGCGCGGCCCGGCCCTGGCGAGCGCGCCCGCCTTCCTTGGCCCACGGGGCTTCACGCCCTCCTTGTATCACAGAGGGGAAGCCGCCGACCACGGTGGCGTGACCCCCGGGCCGGTGCTAGGCTCCCCGCCCGCCTACGCCAAGCCAGGACCGCCATGCGCGAACCCCCGCAGATCTCCGCCATCGTCCCCGCCTACAACGAGGCGGAGAGCCTCCCCGGGGTGCTCGACGAGCTGTGCGCCGCGCTCGACCGCACCGGCCTCCCCTACGAGGTGGTGCTGGTGGACGACGGCAGCACCGACGGCGGCGGCCGCTGGATCGCCGAGGCCGCGAGGTCGCGGCCCCGGGTGCGGGCGGTGCTGCTGGAGCGCAACGCCGGCCAGAGCGCGGCGCTCGCGGCCGGGCTGCGGCACTCCCGCGGCCAGGTGCTGGTCACGCTCGACGCCGACGGGCAGAACGACCCGGCCGACATCCCGCGCCTGCTCGAGGCGCTGGGCGAGGCCGACGTCGCCTCGGGGGTGCGCGCCCACCGGGCCGACAACTGGCGGCGGCGCGTCTCCTCGCGCATCGCCAACGCGGCCCGGCGCGCGATGATCGGCGACAACATGACCGACATCGGCTGCTCGCTCAAGGCCTACCGGCGCCAGGCCCTGCACACCATCCCGCTGTTCGTGGGGGCGCACCGCTTCCTGCCCGCCCTCTGCCAGCTGCGCGGCGCCCGGGTGGTGGAGGTGCCGGTCAACCACCGCCCGCGCCGCCACGGCGTCTCCAAGTACGGGATCGGCAATCGCCTGTTCCGCGGCATCCGCGACCTGCTGGGCGTGCGCTGGCTCAAGTCGCGGATGCTCCGCTACCGGGTGCGCGAGATCATCGGCGACTGAACGCGACTCCATCCCAACCGGAGACCCACACCTATGGATGAGAAGGTCCTGCAGGCCGCGCGTGCCGCGTTCCCCGCCAACCCGAAGTCCATCACGCTCGGGGCGCCGCTGCACGCCGGCGAGTGCCACCCCGAGCCGCTCGTGGCCCTGCCGCTGGCGATGACGAACCGCCACGGCCTGATCGCGGGCGCCACCGGCACGGGCAAGACCCGCACCCTGCAGCTCATGGCCGAGCAGCTCTCGGCCGCGGGCGTGCCCGTGTTTCTCGCCGACCTGAAAGGCGACCTTTCCGGCCTGGGAGCGCCGGGCGAGGCGGGCGACCGCGTGAGCCAGCGCGCCCGCGAGACCGGCCATGCGTGGAGGCCCCTGGCCTGCCCGGTGGAGTTCTTGAGCCTCACCGGTCGGGGCGGAGCCCAGCTGCGGGCCACGGTGTCGTCGTTCGGCCCCCTGCTGCTCTCCAAGGTCCTCGATCTCAACGAGACGCAGTCGGGCGCGCTCAGCCTGGTGTTCAAGTACTGCGACGACCGCAAGCTGCCGCTGCTCGACTTCGCCGACCTGCGCGCCGTGCTCCAGCACCTCACGGGCGACGGCGCCGCCGACCTCAAGGACTACGGCAACCTGGCCAGGTCCACGGTGGGCGTGCTGCTGCGTGAGATGGTCGAGCTGGAGCAGCAGGGGGCCCAGGCCTTCTTCGGCGAGCCCGAGTTCGACCTGGACGACCTCCTCCAGACCGAGCGGGACGGGCGGGGTCTGGTGAGCGTCCTGGAGCTCGAGGACGTGCAGGACAGGCCCGCGCTCTTCTCCACCTTCATGATGTGGATGCTGGCGCGCCTCTACCACGAGCTGCCGGAGGTGGGCGACCTGGAGCAGCCCAAGCTGGTGTTCTTCTTCGACGAGGCCCACTTCCTGTTCGAGGACGCCAGCGAGGCGTTCCTCGACCAGGTGACGCAGGTGGTGCGGCTCATCCGCTCCAAGGGCGTGGGCGTGTTCTTCGTCACCCAGAGCCCCAAGGACCTCCCGGCCGACGTGCTGGGCCAGCTCGGCAACCGCGTGCAGCACGCGCTGCGCGCCTTCACGCCCGACGACGAGCGGGCGCTCAAGGCCGCGGCCCGCACCTTCCCCAGGACCGACCTCTACGACGTGGAGGAGACGCTCACCACCCTGGGGATCGGCGAGGCGCTGGTGACGGTGCTCGCCCCCAACGGCGCTCCGACCCCACCCTTCGCCACGCGCCTGGTGCCGCCCGCCGCCCGCATGGGTCCGCTCACCGACGGCGAGATGGCGCAGCGGCTGGCGGGCTCCGCGCAGGTCAGGGCCTACGCGCAGGCGGTGGACCGGGAGAGCGCCCGGGAGCTGCTGGCGGCGCGCATGGCGCCGGCAGAGATCGGGGCGGCGGAGGCGGCCGGGCGCCCGCCGGGGCGCGGGACGAAGGCTCCGCCCGGCGCCCTGGAGGAGATCCTCCGATCGCCGCTCGCCCGCACCGTGGCCGGGCAGGTGACGCGCGGCCTGCTCGGGGCGCTGCTGGGGGCGCCGCCGCGGCGCCGTAGGCGCTACTACTGATGGGCCG
>JBBIHL010000160.1:0-7175 GCA_037447075.1 Candidatus Eiseniibacteriota bacterium
CGATGGGGGCCCTTCATGAACCTCCTCGCCGGTTGACGATGCCGCGGGGCTCGGACAGTATCCGAAGGGCGAAGACGCCGGCAAGGCGTCGCCGCCGGGGGGACGCTCTTGCGGGACATCGCCGAACGCGCGCTCAACCAGGCCCAGCTGCGGGGCGCCTCCTACGCGGACGCGCGCGTGATCCGGTCTCGCGTCCAGCAGATCGAGGTCAAGAACCGGCGCGTCTCCGCCCTCCACGAGGGGTCCTCCTGCGGACTGGGCGTTCGGGTGGTGGCGGACGGGGCCTGGGGCTTCGCCGCCAGCGCCGACGTCGGCGCCGCCGGGGCCGAGCGCTGCGCCGCGCTGGCCGTCCAGATCGCGCGGGCCTCGGCGCTGTTCCGGCGGGGGGAGCTGCGCCTCTCCCCGCTGCGCCCGGCGGTGGACCGGTGGGAGACCCCGCAACGCGTGGATCCCTTCAAGGTGTCGCTCGCCGACAAGGCGGACCTGCTGGTGCGCGCGACCGGGGCCATGGAGGAAGTCGGCGCGGTCAAGGTGGCGACGGGCCAGATGAGCTTCTGGGAGGACGTCAAGCTGTTCGCCTCCAGCGAGGGGGCGCGCATCGAGCAACGCATCCTGCACGCCGGCGCCGGGCTCGCCGCCTACGCCGCCGACGACAACGACCTGCAGGTGCGTTCCTACCCGTGCTCCTTCGGCGGCCAGTACGAGTCGGGCGGCTACGAGCTGGTCGAGCGGCTCGACCTGCTGGCCCACGCCCGGCCCACGGCGGAGACCGCGGCCGCCCTGCTCGTCGCCCCACCCTGTCCCGCCAGAGTCACCACGGTGATCCTGGACGGGGCGCAGGTGAGCCTGCAGATCCACGAGTCGTGCGGCCACCCGGCCGAGCTCGACCGGGCGCTCGGCAGCGAGGCCAACTTCGCGGGCACCAGCTTCCTCACCCCCGACCAGCTCGGGCGGCTGCGCTACGGGTCCGAGCAGGTGACCCTGGTGGCCGACGCCACCGCCCCCCGCGGGCTCGGCACCTTCGGCTACGACGACGAGGGCGTGCCGGCGCAGCGCGCGGACCTGGTGCGGGACGGGCGATTCGTGGGCTACCTCACCTCGCGGGAGACCGCTCCCCAGGTGGGAGGCACCTCCAACGGGACCATGCGCGCGGAGTCGTGGAGCCACCTGCCCTTGATCCGGATGACCAACATCAACCTGCTCCCCGGCCGCTGGACGCTCGGGGAGCTGATCGCCGCCACCGACGAGGGCATCTACCTGGCGACCAACCGGTCCTGGTCCATTGACGACCGCCGCTACAACTTCCAGTTCGGTACCGAGGTCGGCTACGAGATCAAGGGAGGAAGGCTCGGGCGCCTGCTCAAGAACTGCACCTACACCGGCATCACGCCCGAGTTCTGGGGCCGGTGCGACGCGGTGTGCGGCCCGGAGGACTGGGAGATCTGGGGCACCGCGTCCTGCGGCAAGGGACAGCCCACCCAGATCATGAGGACGGCCCAGGGAGCCGCGCCGGCGCGGTTCCGCGGGGTGCAGGTCGGCGTGGGGTATGCGACGTGAGCGGGGACGAAGCCCGGGCGCTTCATTCCGGGGTGCTGTCGAGTGACGCGGCGCGCCGGCTCCTGGAGGAGGCGCTGGGGAGCTCTCGCGCGCCGCATACCGAGGCGTTGCTGACGAGCCGCAGCGAGGCGCTCACCCGCTTCGCCAACAACGCCATCCATCAGAACGTGGCGGCGGTGAACCACAGCCTCACGCTGCGGGCCGTGGAGGGGGATCGCAGCGGCCTGGCCACGACCAACCGGCTCGACGCGATGGCGCTGCGGGAGCTGGCCGACCAGGCGCTGGCCATGGCGCGACTGTCGCCCGAGGATCCGGACTCGCCGCCGCTGGGCGGCCCGCAACGCCACCCGCCCCTCGAGGCGTGGCGCGAGGCCACGGCCACCCTGCCTCCCGAGGCCCGGGCGCGCGGCGCCGGCGCCGCCATCGCGGCCGGGCAGGCGCGCGGGCTCACCGCCGCCGGGGCGTTCACCACGGCGGCCCGGAGCGTGGCGATCGCCAATTCCCGGGGACGATTCGCCTACCATGCCAGCACCTACGCGCGCTTCACCCGCACGATGCTCGGGCCCGACAGCAGCGGCTGGACCGACCGGCATCGCCGGGACGCCGAGCAACTGGAGCCCGCCGCGCTCGGCGAGATCGCCGCCCGCAAGGCGGAGGGCTCGGCCCGGCCCGCCGCGCTGGATCCCGGCCCCTACACGGTGGTGCTCGAGCCGGCCGCCGTGGCCGAGCTGCTTTCCTTCCTGGCGTGGTCCGGCCTGGGTGCCCGCAGCCTGCAGGAAGGGCGCTCCTTCCTGACCGGGCGCATGGGAGAGCGCGTGACCGGCGAGCGCATCACCCTGCGGGACGACGCCGGTCATCCGCTCGGCCTGGGTCAGCCCTTCGACTGGGAGGGAACCCCGCGGCGGCCCGTCACCCTGATCGAGAACGGCGTGGCGCGGGCGGTCGTGCACGACCGGCGCACCGCGCTCAAGGAGGGCGTCGAGAGCACTGGCCACGCCATGCCTCCCCCCGCCCCCGATGGGCCGCAGCCCTGCGACCTGCTGCTCGAGCCGGGGAACGACACGCTCGAAGCGCTGGTCGCCTCCACCGAGCGCGGGGTGCTGGTGACGCGCTTCTGGTACAACCGGCTGGTGGACCAGCGGCTCACTCGGGTCACCGGCATGACCCGCGACGGCACGTTCCTGATCGAGGGCGGCCGGCTCACCCGGGGCGTCCGCAACCTGCGCTTCAACGAGAGCGTCCTGGGCGTGCTGGAGCGCGCCGACGGCATCGGACGCGACCTGGAACCCACGGTGTTCGAGTGGGCGGGCCATTGCGTCCTGGCCCCCGCGCTCAAGGTCCGCGAGTTCCACTTCACGAGCGTGACCCGCTACTAGCTCCGCCGCCGGCCTCACCGCCTCCCCCCGCCGAGGAGTCGCCTGGCGTAGGCCCGCGCCATGTCCTCGACCGCGGCCAGCTCCTGGACGCCCACCACGCGCATCGCCCCGTAGCCGAGCCCGAGGGCCAGCGCCAGGGAGGCACCCACGGCGACCGCGCTGCCGGCGACGCCCCCCGGCAGCACGGGTTCCGCCAGCCGCACGGCCAGCGCGCCGGCGCCCGCCGCCAGACTCGCGGCCGCCGCGACGCGCACCAGGGTATCCCACAGCCGACGCCCGTCCAGCGGCCCCAGCCGCCGGCGCAGATACCAGGTAAGCTGGCCCAGGTTGAGCAAGGCGGTCAGGGAGGTGGAGAGTGCCAGCCCCAGGTGCCCGAGCGGCTTCATCAGCGCCAGGTTGAGCCCCAGATTCACCGCCACGGCCAGCATGGAGGCGCGCACCGGCGTGCGGGTGTCGCCCAGGGCGTAGAACGTGGGCACCATCACGCGCACGGCGGCATACGCCGGAAGCCCCACGCAGTAGCACAGCAGCGCCTGGGCGGTCATGGCGGTGTCGCGCCCCTGGAAGCGCCCGTGCTGGTAGAGCAGGGCCACCAGCGGCCAGGCCTCCAGCGCCATCCACAGCGCCGCCGGCACGGTGAGCAGCACCACCAGGCGCAACGCGGCCGAAAGCGTGGCCTTGAGCTCCTCCAGGTTCTTCTCCACCGCCGCCTGCGACAGGGCGGGGAGCGAGACCGTGGCCAGGGCGACGCCGAAGACGCCGATCGGCAGCTGCATGAGGCGGAAGGCGTACCACAGCCAGGACACGCTCCCCTGCGGCAGGAAGGAAGCGATCAGCGTGCTGACCAGCAGGTTGATCTGGGTGGCGGCCAGGCCGAGCGTGGCCGGGAGCATGAGCCACGCCACCCGCCCCACGCCCGGATGCCCCCAGCGCAGGCGCCACCCGAACCGGAACCCCTGGGCGAACAGCCCGGGGAGCTGGACGACGAACTGCCCGGCCCCCCCCAGCAGGACGCCCCAGGCCATGGCAGCCCCAGCTCGACACACACGGGGATGAGCGTCACCCCGCCCAGGATCATCCCCACGTTGAGCACCGCCGGGGCCAGCGCCGGGGCCAGGAAGAGGCGCCGCGCGTTCAGCATGCCGGCGGCCAGGGCGGCAAACGCGACCAGCGGCAGGAACGGCAGCATCCAACGCGAGAGGAGAACCGTGAGGTCGAGCTTGCCCGGCACCGCCGCGAAGCCGGGCGCGAAGGCACGCACGATCCACGGCATCCCCAGGTAGCCCAGGACGCAGACGACGAGCATGACGGCCAGGAGGTGCAGAAAGACCTGGCGTCCCAGCTCCCACGCCTCGCCCGGGGCGCGCTTGCGGTCGTACTCGGTGAAGGTGGGCACGAAGGCCGCCGACAGGGCCCCCTCGGCAAAGAGATCCCGCAGCAGGTTGGGGATGCGGAAGCCGACGTTGAAGGCGTCGGTGGCGAAGCCGGCGCCGAAGAAGCCCGCCATGACCTGCTCGCGCACCAGCCCGAGCACGCGGGAGAGCATGGTCGCGCCCGCCACCTTGCCTGCGTGCCGGGCGACGCGGGTCTCCTCGCTCGGGCGCGGCCCGGGGGCCGGGCGGGCGGCGTCGCTCACCGGCACTCCCCGCGCCGTTGAGGCCCCCGGGAGCGCGTGCTAGCGTGCGCCGCATGTCGCCCTTCCAGGCGGTGGCGCTGGGCGCGGTGCAGGGGCTCACGGAGTTTCTCCCGGTTTCCAGCTCGGCGCACCTCTACGTGGTGCCCACCGTCCTGGGCTGGAGCTACGAGGGCGTCGCGTTCGACGCGGCGCTCCACCTCGGCACCCTGGCGGCCCTGCTCCTGGCGTTCGGGCGCGACTGGTGGGAACTCCTCTCCCGGGCGGCGCGGGCGGGCCCGGAAGGACACGCCGCGCGGCTCCTGCTGGGGGCGATCGGGCTGGGCTCGGTGCCGGGCGCCGTGGCCGGCTACTTCCTGGCCGGCGGCGCCGACGCGCTGTTGCGCTGGATGCCGCTGCAGGCGGCGACGCTCGCGGGCTTCGGCTTCCTGCTGTGGTGGGTGGACCGCCGGGCCCCCGTGGCCGCCGACCCCCGCCCCCTCGGCCTCCGCGTGGGGCTGCTGGTAGGCCTCGCGCAGGCGATCGCCCTGGTCCCGGGCGTGAGCCGCTCGGGCGTCACCATCACGGCCGCGCGCGGCCTGGGGCTCTCCCGCGTCGAGTCCGCCCGCTTCTCCTTCCTGCTGGCCACGCCGATCACGCTCGGCGCGGGGCTGCTCGAGCTGCGGGAGCTGCCGAGCGGCGTCCCGCTCCCGCTCGTCGCGCTGGCGGTGGCCAGCGCGGCGTTCACCGGGCTGCTCGCCATCCGCGGCCTGCTGCGCCACCTCGCCCGGGCGGGCTTCGGCGGGTTCCTCGCGTACCGCGTGGCCCTCGCCCTCGCGATCCTGGCGGTCTGGCGGTCTCACGCACCCTGAACGCGGCGGCGGCGGCCGTTCGTGCGGTCCTGGAAGTAGCGGTTGAGGCGGTCGCGCAGGAACAGGCGCGCCCGGTGGAGGCGCGACTTCACCGCCGCCACCGAGAGGTTGAGCTTGTCGGCCACCTCCTGGTTGGACTGCTCCAGCTCGTCGCGCTCGACGAACACCACCTGGAGGTCTTCCGGCAGCTCCTGCACCGCCCGGTAGATCACCTGCAGCGTCTCGTCGTCGAGTAGCTCCTCCAGGGGCTGCTGGGACCAGTCGGGGATGGCGAGCGGCTCCCCTTCACGGCCGGCGTTCTGGGACTGCTCGAGGGAGACCAGGTTGTCCCGGCGCTTCCGCACCTTCATCAGCGCCGCGTTGGTGGTCACCCGGTAGAGCCAGGTGGAGAACGTGGACTCGGCCTTGAAACCCTTGAGCCCCTTGTAGGCGGAGAGGAAGGCATCCTGCAGGACGTCCGCGGCGTCCTCCTCGTCGCGCACGATCTTGTAGGCCAGCCGGTAGACCTTGTTCTCGTAGCGCGCGACCAGCTCGTCGAAGGCGCGGGTGTCGCCCGCCTGCGCCTCGCTGACCAGCTGGGCATCGGGGCGGGTCTTGTAGTCGGTCACGCGGGGCCCCGTGGCCGCCGTCCTAGGCCCGCGCCCCGGCCACGGCGCCGCTGCGCTCGTAGACCACGACGCCGTCGCAGACGGTGAGCTCCGCCCGGGCGGCATGGAGCCGGGCGGGCGGCAGCGCGTGGAGGTCGGAGCTCCACAGGACCAGGTCCGCCAGGCAGCCGGCCGCGATCCGACCCTTGAAGTCCCACTCGCCCGACAGGAATGCCGGCGCGGCCGTGTAGGCGGCGAGGGCGTGGTCCAGCTCCACCCGCTCCTGGGCGCGCCATCCTCCCGCCGGGGTTCCGTCGGGCCGCTGGCGCGTCACCGCGGCGTGGAGCCCCGCCGCGGGGTCGAGCGTCTCGACCGGCGCGTCCGAGCCGAAGGCGAGCCGCGCGCCCGATTCGAGCAGGCTGCGCCAGGCGTAGGCCGTGCGCGCCCGCTCGCCCCAATGGCGGTCGGCCAGCTCCATGTCCGAGGTGCAGTGGATCGGCTGCATGCTCGCCACGACGCCCAGCGCCGCGAAGCGCGGGAGATCCCGCCCATCCACGACCTGCGCGTGCTCGATGCGGGGCGGCAGCGCCAGCGCCCCGAGCGCGGCCCCCGCCGCCTCGAAGGCGTCGAGCGCGTGGCGGTTGGCGCGATCGCCGATGGCGTGGACCGCGCAGGAGAGCCCGCCCGCGGCCGCCCGCCGCACCAGCGCCGACAGCTCCTCGCGCCCCAGCGTCTCGATCCCCGACTGCGACTCGCCTTCGTAGGGGGCGAGCATGGCCGCCGTCCGCGAGCCCAGCGTGCCGTCGGCGAACAGCTTGACCGCGCCGATCCGGAACCACGCGTCGCCGGTGCCGCTGGTGATCCCGGCCTCGAGCGCGTCGTCGAGGCCGGACCGCGCCAGGTGCATGAGGACGCGCAGGCGCGGCCCCGGGGTGCGCGCCATCGCCGCAAGCACCCGCTGCTCGTCGGCCCCCTCGAACACGTGGACGCTCGTGATCCCCAGGGCGAGGCACTCCGCCGCCAGGGCCCGGGCCGCGGCCAGGTCGGAGGCGAAGTCATGGTCGGCGCGCCGCAGCGAGTCGAACAGCTGCACGGCGTTCTCGCGGATCAGTCCGCTGGGCTCCCCGGCGGCGTCGCGCTCGATGCGGCCGCCCGGCGGGTCGGCGGTCGC
>JBBIHL010000161.1:0-5881 GCA_037447075.1 Candidatus Eiseniibacteriota bacterium
CGCCACCGCCCCAGCCTGGCGCTGGCCGGCGGCGTCGCGGCCCAGGGGAGCCAGGCCACGGCGACGCTGGTGGCCGTGAACCTGCTCAACGCGGTGGCGGGGAACGTGGGGCAGACGGTGCGCTTCGACCGCTCCCTGGACTTCGACCGGGTCACGCCGTTCCGCGACGTGCAGGCGCTCGTCCAGCGCATGGCGGCGGGCAAGGTGGACCTGGCGCTGGTGCACGGGGCGAACCCGGTCTACGGCCTGCCGGCGGCGGCGGGATTCCGCGACGCCTTCGCGCGGGTGATCTTCAAGGTTTCGTTCAGCCCCTACCTGGACGAGACCGCCGAGGCCTGTGACCTCCTGCTGCCCGACCTGACGCCGCTGGAGTCCTTCGGCGATGCGCGCAGCGCGCGCGGCGTCTACAGCCTGATGCAGCCGGTGATGAGGCCGCTGCCCATGTTCAAGAGCAAGGCCACGGGGGACGCCCTGCTCTCGGTGGCCCGGCAGATGGCGGGCGCCCCATCCCGCCGGTTCACCGCCGCCACCTGGCAGGACTACGTGCGGCAGCAGTGGCAGCCCCTGCACCTGCGCTTCGGCGCCGGTCGCGACTTCGACACCTTCTGGAACGACGCGCTGGCCCAGGGCGGCGTCTGGGAGGCGCCGGCCGCCCCGCCCGCGCGCTGGGTGGGCAAGGTGCCGGCGCTCCAGCCCACCGCGTTCGCGGGCGGAGGCGACCTCCACCTGGTCGTCTATCCTTCCATGGCGTTCTACGACGGGCGCGGCGCCAACAAGCCCTGGCTGCAGGAGCTTCCCGATCCCACGGCCAAGGTCACCTGGGACTCGTGGGTGGAGATGCATCCCGACACCGCGACGCGTCTGGGGGTGACCCAGGAGGACGTGGTGAGGCTGGAGTGCGACGGGCGCTCGGTGCAGGCGCCGGTGGTGCTCTACGCCGGGCTGCGCCGGGACACCGTGGCGATCCCGCTCGGCCAGGGCCACACCGGCTACGGCCGCTACGCCCGGGGACGCGGCGTGAACGCGCTGGACCTGCTGCCGCCGACCGTGGACGCGGCCTCGGGCGCGCTGGCCTACCTCTCGGCCAAGGTGACGGTGACGCGCACGGGGGCCCGCCGCCGGCTGGCGATCACCCAGCGAGACCGCCGCGTGCACGAGGCCCCCCACGCCGCCGCGCAGCTCATCCCGGTCTCGGCCCTGCTCCCGGCCGCGGCCGCTGCGGCGCATGGCGGCGCCGAGCAGGCGCACGGACGCCCGGGCATTGACCGCAACATGCCGGCGCACGCGGTGAGCGCATTCGTGCCCGAGCACCAGGTGGCCGCGCCGCGCAACACGCCGGTGACCGCGGGCGAGTACGGGCGCTCCAAGCACCGCTGGGCCATGGCCATCGACCTGGAGAGCTGCACCGGCTGCTCGGCCTGCGTGGTCGCCTGCCGGGCCGAGAACAACGTGGCCACCGTGGGGCCGGAGCGCGTCTTCCGCGGACGCGAGATGGACTGGATCCGCATCGAGCGCTACGAGCGCTTCGAGGACGGCAAGCACGACGTGCGCTTCCTGCCCATGCTCTGCCAGCACTGCAGCATGGCTCCCTGCGAGGTGGTGTGCCCGGTCTTCGCCACCTACCACAACCCCGAGGGGCTCAACGCCCAGGTATACAACCGCTGCATCGGCACCCGCTACTGCTCCAACAACTGCCCCTACAAGGTGCGCGCCTTCAACTGGTTCGACTACGCGGACGTCGAGTCGAGCGCCTTCGCCTTCCCCGAGCCGCTGAACTGGCAGCTCAACCCGGACGTGACCGTGCGCTCCAAGGGCGTGATGGAGAAGTGCACCTTCTGCGTCCAGCGCATTCTCGACGGCAAGGGGCAGGCCAAGGACGAGCAGCGCGACCTGCGCGACGGCGACATCGTGACCGCGTGCCAGCAGAGCTGCCCCACCGAGGCCATCGTGTTCGGCGACCTGATGGACCCCGCAAGCCGCGTGAGCAAGCTCTCCGAGGACGGCCGGCGCTACTGGGTGCTCGGCGAGCTCAACACCAGGCCCGGCATCACCTACTTGAAGAAGGTCCAGCGCGAGGGCGCCTGATGTCCGACCGGCTCGAGATCAGCCAGAAGCAGGTCAACGACGACATCTTGAGGATGCTCCGCACGCCTGGCAAGGTGTGGTGGACCATCTTCATCGCCGACCTGATCGTGCTGTTCATCGGCATCGCGGCCTGGCGCTACCAGATCGTGACCGGCATGGGCGTGGCCGGCTACACCCGCACCGTGGCGTGGGCCTCCTACATCACCAACTTCGTGTTCTGGGTGGGCATCGCGCACTGCGGCACCCTCATCTCCGCCATCCTCTACCTGTTCCGCTCCTACTTCCGCCGCGCCGTCTACCGCGCCTCGGAGGCCATGACCGTGTTCGCGGTGATGACCGCGGGGCTCTTCCCCATCCTGCACCTGGGGCGCCCGTGGTTCGCCTACTGGATGGTGCCCTATCCCAACCAGCGGCAGCTGTGGCTCAACTTCCGCTCGCCGCTGGTGTGGGACGTGTTCGCCATCTCCACCTACTTCACGGTGAGCGCGGTGTTCTTCGTGGTCGGGCTCATCCCCGACGTGGCGGCGGCGCGCGACCGCGCCACCGGCCGCATCCGCAAGCTGCTCTACGACGTGCTCTCCTTCGGCTGGCGCGGCTCCAACAACCAGTGGAAGCACTTCTACGGCGCCTACATCTTCTTCGCCGCGCTGGCCACGCCGCTGGTGCTCTCGGTGCACAGCGTGGTGTCGTGGGACTTCGCCATGTCCCAGATCCCCGGCTGGCACAGCACCATCTTCGCCCCCTACTTCGTGGCCGGCGCGATCTTCTCCGGCGTGGCGCTGGTGATCAACCTGCTCATCCCCATCCGCACCATCTACAAGCTGGAGCACATCATCACGGTGGGCCACATCGAGAAGCTCTCCAAGCTGGTGCTGCTGACGTGCATGATCGTGACCTACTCGTACCTGTGCGAGTTCTTCATGGCCTGGTACGGGGACAGCAAGTTCGAGCGGGATCTGTTCTGGTGGCGCGCCACGGGGCCCCTGGCCTGGTCGTTCTGGGTGATGTTCACCTGCAACTCGATCATCCCGTGGCTGCTCTGGTCCAAGAAGGTGCGGAACCACATCTCGTGGGTGTTCGTCATCTGCATCTTCGTGAACATCGGCATGTGGTTCGAGCGCTTCGTCATCATCACCAGCTCGCTCACCCGCAGCTTCGAGCCCGGCACCTGGGAGCGCTTCTACTTCGGCCTCACGCCGGTGGAGCTCGCCATCCTGGCGGGCTCGTTCGCCTGGTTCCTCATGTGGTTCCTGCTGTTCGTCAAGTTCCTGCCGGCGGTCTCGGTGGCCGAGCTCAAGGAAGTGGTCCCCATGCCGATGCGAGGGAAGGAGGCATGAAGGCGAACCGTTCGGCGCGCGTGCCCGGGAAGCGGGGACTCTGGAAGTCGCTCGGAGGGCTGCTGCTCCCGCCGGCCCGCAAGGCGCCGGGCGTGCTCGGGGTGTTCTTCTACGTGGACTCGGCCACCAGCGCCGTGCGCGCCCTGAAGCAGGCTGGCTACCGCGTGGCGGTGATGTCACCGGTCCCGCACCACGCCATCGAGGTCGAGCTCAAGCAGGGGCCCTCGTTCGTGCGCTGGCTATGCTTCTTCGGAGGCGTGACCGGCGTGACGGCGGGCTTCTCCCTGTGCATCTACACGGCCTACTCCTGGCCGCTGGTGGTGGGGGGGAAGGAGCTGGCGTCCATTCCCCCCTACGTGCCCGTGGGCTACGAGGGCATGATCCTGCTCGGGGCGCTCTTCAACCTGGTGGGGATGCTGGTGCTGGCCGGGCTCCCCGCGGTGAGCTGGAACGCCCCCTACGACCCGCGCTTCTCCGAGGACCGGATCGGGATCTGGGTGCCGGCGCGGGATGCGGAAGCGGACAAGGTGGAGCAGATGCTGCGCGGCTCGGGGGCCGAGGAGGTGCAGGTTGTGGCGTGACCTGGCCGGAAGGCGCGGCGCGGCGGTGGCGCTGCTGCTGCTGGTGGCGCTGGCGGCGCTCGCCTACGCGCAGGGCACCGCCCGGAGGACCGGCTTCTACAGTCGCACCCGCGACATGCGCCGGTCCCCGGCCATCCCGCCGCAGGAGATGCTGCTGGACCTCCCCGACAGCTCGGTGGCGGTGACCGGTCAGGAGCCGGTGCTGCCGCTCGAGGTGGCGGCCGCCACGCTCAAGAACCCCGTGGCCCCCGACACCTCGTCGCTGCGCAAGGGTGGGCAGACCTACGCCCTCTACTGCACTCCGTGCCACGGCCCCAACCTCGACGGGAAGGGACCGGTGGCGCCGAAGTTCCTGCCGCCGCCCGACCTCCTGGCCAAGATGACGCGCGACCGCGCCGACGGTTACATCTACCGCTACCTGCGCCACGGCGGGGCCGTGATGCCCAAGTACGGCTTCGCGCTCTCCCAGCGCCAGGTGTGGGACGTCATCAACTACCTGCGCGACATGCAGAGGAAGACGCCGAGGTGAGCGCCCATCCTCCGCTGGCCGGCGGCTTCAACGCGGCCGAGACCATCAAGGACATCGCGGGGAAGATCACCGGCCGCCCGTCGCGTAACGCCCAGCTCCTCTTCGGGCTGCTGGTGCTGGTGGGCGTGGCGTCGTTCGCGGGGCTGATGCTCACCGGCAACCCGGTGCGGGCGTGGGGCGCCTACCTGGTGAACGCGGTCTACTGGACCGGCATCGCCGCGGGCGGCGCCACGCTGGCGAGCGCGATCCGGCTGGCCAACGGACGCTGGGGGCACGGCGCCGTGCGGTTGGCGGAATCGCTCGGCTCCTTCCTGCCGCTGGCGATGGCGCTGCTGCTCGTAGTGTTCCTCTTCGGTGCGACCGTCGTGCTGCCCTGGGTGAGGCAGCCCATCCCGGCCAAGGCGGCCTACCTCAACCTGCCCTTCCTGTTCGTGCGCACCTTCGCGGGATTCGCGCTGCTCTGGTGGCTGCGGCGCGCCATCGTGCGGACCTCCATGCGCACCGACGCCTACCTGCTCAAGGACCACGTCACCTCGGAGCTGCGGCCCTACTACGAGAAGCTCTCCGCGGGCTGGCGCGGCAACGACGCCGAGGAAGCCTGGCAGCGGGACCGCCTCTCGAAGCTCTCGCCCGGCTACGTGGCGGCCTACGCCGCGGTCTTCACGCTGTTCGCCTGGGACTGGGTGATGTCGCTGGACCCCCACTGGACCAGCACCCTGTTCGGCTGGTGGATGTTCATGGGCGCGTTCCTCTGCGCCATCGCCACCACGGCGATCCTCCTGGCGCGCGTGCGCGCCACCCATCGGCTCGAGGCCTACATCGGCACGCAGCAGTTCTGGGACATGGGCAAGATCGTCTTCGCCGTCTCGACCTTCTGGCTCTACCAGTTCTGGTCGCAGTACCTGGTGATCTGGTACGGCAACCTGCCCGAGGAGACCAACTTCGTCTTCATCCGCTTCCAGGCTCCCTGGCGCACGCTCACCTGGACGGTCGGCTACATGGTGTGGCTCATCCCGTTCCTGGGGTTGCTCAACTCGCACACCAAGAAGAACCCGGTCACGCTCTCGCTGTTCTCGCTGTGCGTGCTGGTAGGCATGTGGCTCGAGCGCTTCATCCTGGTGATGCCGTCGCTCAAGCGCTCGGCGATGATCCTGCACGCGCCCGAGCTGGGCGTGACGCTGGGGTTCCTGGGGCTGTTCGGCTTCGCGGTGCAGAACTTCTTATCGCGGCACCCCGCGGTGCGCGTGGCCGACGTGCTGGCTCATGCGGAGCTGCCGGAGCACTGATCCGGCGAGGCGCGACGGCGACGCGGCCCGGGGTCCTGCAGAGGGAGCCCGGGCCGCGGTGGT
>JBBIHL010000161.1:5897-7060 GCA_037447075.1 Candidatus Eiseniibacteriota bacterium
GGGGGCGGCGTAGGCTGCGGCGCAGGGCGCGGCGGCAAGCGGAGGAAACGACTGTGCCGGGATGGCGGAAAGGCAGACGCAGCGGACTTAAAATCCGCTGGCCGAAAGGCCGTGCAGGTTCGAGTCCTGCTCCCGGCACTGACAACCCTCAACGATGGAATCACGCCGGGCAGCTGCTTGCCAGGGCAGCCTGACCAAGAGCCGGCTGGTGGAAGCGGGATGCCTCGCGGCCCCGCTTCCCCCGTGTCCATGCCGGGCGTAGAGTTGAATCCCGACGATGCCGCCACGGCGCACACCTCACGCCGTTCAACCTGCCATAGAGGTAGGGGGTCAGTGAACCGCCGAAAGCTGCTGTGGGAGAGCATAGGCTACGCGCATTCGATAACAGCCCGAATGCCGGAGTTGGTGCGCAAGCGGGGGATTCCCTGGGATGAAGAGCGGAGAGCGGAGGCATTCGGCCGTGCAGTCGCGAAACTCGCTGACGAAGTGCGATGCGGAATGACGAAACAGCAGACGCATCGGCTCGCACAGGAGTCCCTGCATGGCTACTGTGGTGCCTTGGTGTGCCCCGTCTGTCAGGGACGGTGTAGCCCGGCGTGTCGCTGCAAGACATGTGAAGCCATGACAGTCATGGCTGAGTTGATCGCATCGGTCCAGGTGTAGGAGTCTTGCCACCTGGCCGCTGCACGGAGGATGGCCGGGCCGCAGGCACGGCCGCAACCTCGGAGGTTTCCATGATCGCCGAGCGTCTCGGTTACGTCCGCGCTGGGCTGCTCTGCCTTGCATTCGGCCTGGTGCTCGCCACGGTCACGGTTGGTTGTGTAGGCGGAGCATCCGACGAGGTAGTCGTCGACGAGCTCGAGAGCATCGAAGATGGCCACTTTGTTGCTTGGAAGCTTGACCCTGGGACGTACAAGGTCGAACTGACCGCTAGCGGTGATGGCGCTACAGTGAAGTGGGTCGGAAGCTCCTGCCCCGGCTCTGCTGTAACGAACGAGTATTCCGTCACCTGCGAGATGACGCAGACCGGGCAACTCATCGTCGAGAATCCTTCGACGTTCGGTAGAGGGGCGGGGACCACCGTGACCGTGAAGGTCACGAGGATCGGAGACTAGAGCAGGTTTCACAACCTCCTGAGCACGATCATCGCGCAGGCGAGGTGG
>JBBIHL010000162.1:0-7042 GCA_037447075.1 Candidatus Eiseniibacteriota bacterium
GAACGGGGCCGGCACCCTCAACCCGAGCGCGCAGGTGCGCGCATCGGCCCACGGCTCGGCTCGCCCCGCCCCCCGCTCGAAGGCCCGCACCACCGGCGCGCAGCCCTCCGGCTGCACCGCCACCAGCCGCGGCATGGGCGGCTCGCACGCCCCCAGCTCGAAGAGCTCGCGGAACGCGAGCCACATGCCCACCAGACCCGTGCCGCCGCCCGTAGGATAGAAGATGTGGTCGGGAAGGCGCCACCCCGATTGCTCCGCGAGCTCGTAGCCTAGCGTCTTCTTGCCTTCCACGCGGAAGGGCTCCCGGAAGGTCGCGACGTTCCAGGCCGTGGCCCCGACCCCCGAGGCGGCCAGCTCGCGCCCGGCATCGGAGAGGGTTCCCGGCACGCGGGTCACCCGGGCTCCCAGGGCCCGCTGCTCCAGGTCGAAGACCTCGGGGGTGTCGTGGGGGACGTAGACGGAGCAGCCGAGGCCGGCGGCCGCGGCGTAGGCCGCGGCTGCGCTCCCCGCGTTCCCCGCGGAGGGAAGGGCGATCGAGGGCTTCCTCCACGCCAGGGCGCCGTTCACCGCCATGCACAGCCCGCGGGCCTTGAACGAGTGGGTGGGGTTCGGGCTCTCCTCCTTGAGCCACAGCCCGGACACCCCCAGCTCCTCGCCCAGCTCCGGCAGGGGGATGAGCGGCGTGCCGCCCTCGCCCAGGCGCACGGCCGACGCGGCGTCGAAGGGGAGCACGTCCCGGTAGCGCCACAGGTCGGAGCCGGAAGCGCTCGCGCGTCGGGGGGACCACTGGCGGCGGACGCGAGGCAGGTCGTAGCGGCACAGCAGGGGCGCGCCGCAGCGCGGGCACACCCCCGCCGCGGCGCCGGCGGAGAGCTCCGCCCCGCACGACGAGCACGCGAAGCCCTGGAGGAAGGGGGAGAAGCGCGACATGACCGCCTAACGTACCAGACGGCGACGCTCGCGCGCCAGCTCCTCCCGGAGCTTGAGGTACGAGTGGTAGCGGGCGGCGGCCAGCTCGCCGCGCTGGACGGCCGCGCGCACCTCGCACCCGGGCTCCTGGCGGTGGCTGCAGCCCGGGAGGCGGCACTCCCCGGCCCGCCGCGCGAGCTCGGGATAGTGCGTGCCCAGCCCGTCCGGGTCCACGTCCCACAGCGCGAACCCCCGCATCCCCGGCGTGTCGATCACCTCGAGGTCGGGAGCGACCCGCAGCAGCCAGGCCGTGGCGGTGGTGTGGCGTCCCTTGCGGGTCCTGGGATTCAGCTCGCCCTCGCGCAGCCCCAGCCCCGGGGCGAGGGCGTTGAGCAGCGTGCTCTTCCCCACGCCGGACTGCCCCACGAACAGGGTGCGGATGCCGGCGCAGGACCGCCGCAGCGCGGGCACCCCGTCGCCCCGCTTCGCGCTCACGCGGAATACCGGGTAACCCGCGCGCTCGTAGGGGTCCACCAGGAGCGCGAGCTCGTCCGGCCCCGCCAGGTCGGTCTTGTTGACGGCCAGCCCGGCCGGCACGCCCCCGCGGCTGGCCTGCACCAGCACCCGGTCCAGGAAGCCGGCGCGGAAGGGCGGTGACGCGGCCGAGGCGACGGCCAGCACGCGGTCGAGGTTGGCGGCCAGCACCTGTTCCACGGCACGGGCGCCGGCGGCACGCCGGCTGAAGGCGTTGCGGCGCTCGGCCACGGCGGTGACCACTCCCCGCTCCGGACCGGGCTCGAAGGTCACCCGATCGCCCACCACCACCCGGTTGCCGAGCCGCCTGCGGGCATCGAGCAGGCGACCCCGCACCGTGCATTCCGCCAGGCGCCCCGGGCCCGCCACGACCTCGCAGGCCGCGCGCCAGACCCGCGAGACCACCCCCTGCTGGGCGCGCGCGGTCATGCGAGGGAGGACGCCGGGCCGGGCGTGCGGCCGGCGCGGCCCTTCAAGCGGCGCCCGCCTGCCATTCGGCCGGGCCGCGCAGCGGAAGGAACACCACGAACTTGGCGCCCCGGCCCGGCTCGTTTCGCGCCTCGATGCGTCCGCCGTGGTTGGTGACGATGCGGTAGGAGGTCGAGAGCCCGAACCCGTGGCCGCCGGGCTTGGTAGTGAACGCCGGCTCGAACACGCGGTTCAGGTTGGAGGGCGGGATCCCGGGTCCGCTGTCCGCCACCTCCAGGCGCACGCCGCGCCCGCCCTCGGCCCAGTCCGAGACGACCAGGATGACGCGGCGCCCGGCCGGACACTCGGCCATGGCGTCCGCGGCGTTCGACAGCAGGTTGAGCAGCACCTGCTGGAGCTGGCCCGGGTCGGCCTGGAGCGGGGGCAGGTCACTGCGCAGCCGCAGCTCGAACTCCACGCTGTCGTACTTGTTCTGCGGGCGGACGAACTCCACCGTGTTCTGGATGAGCGGGTTGAGGTCCACGCGCTGCATGCGGACCTCCGGATTGGAGAAGTCCATGAGCCCCTTGGTGAGTGTGGCCATGTTGGCGGCCTGCTCCCAGATGATGCGCGCGTGCCGCTCCAGTCGGGCCGGATCGCCGTTGCCCGCCTCGCGCAGCAGCATCTGGGCGCGCCCGCTGATCGCCGCCAGGTAGTTGGACAGCTCGTGACCGATCTCCGCGGCCATCTCCCCCTTGGCCGCCATGCGCTCGCTGTGGATGAGGTGACCCTGCGCCTTGCGCAGCTCCACGTAGCGCACGTAGGAGTTGCGGATCACCCAGAGCGGCACGAAGAACAGCACCAGGCCCAGGTATCCCACCGCCTGGTAGGAGATGACCATGAGCGGGCTGAGCAGCAGGAGCGCCGCGTCGTTCATGGCCAGCTCGGTGTAGAAGTACTCCTGGTGCAGCACCCTCAGGTAGGGTCGCCCGCTCGACCAGGCCACGGCCAGGGCCACCAGCAGCCGGTTGACCACCGCGTAGACCACCCCCAGCGCGGTGAAGGGCACCATCAGCCTCATCACCACGCCGGCGGCCGTCCCCGCCGGCGGCTGCGCCACCAGCCCGCCGAAGGGTCCTCCCAGCAGCGCCCAGACTCCGCCCGCCGCCAGCATGGTGATCACCATCTGGGAGGCGTTGAACACGGTCCGGTACCACGGCCGGCGATGCACGAAGATGCCGGCGAACAGCGTGCTCACCGCCACGATCCACATCGCCGGCGCCACGCCCCACAGCGCGGCGGTGGCGAAGTTGGCCGCCGAGGCCATGCTCTCGGTGCCCTCGCCCGCCACCGTCTCGATCCACAGCATCTCGGCGGCCAGGCAGATCACCGTCCATCCCAGGTAGTCGAGCCAGCGGTGCTCCAGGTCGGGGAGCGAGAAGCGGACCAGCAGCAGGAACGCCACCAGCGAGACGCCGGTGACGTAGGCGATGAGCCGCGTGCTCACCGCGGCTCCCTCACCGCCGCGGGCTCGACGCCCAGCCCGGGGCGATCGGAGAGCACGATGCGGCCGCGCTCCCCCGGGGCGCCCTCGAAGGGATCGTCGGCCAGCAACCAGTGGCCGTCCAGGTCGAGGGCGTCCGCCAGCGGCGCGAGCTGGGACGCCTGCGAGAGCGCCAGGCTGGATTCCACCATCGAGCCCAGCATGACGCGCAGGCCGTGGGCCCGCGCCACGTGGATCATGCGCAGGCCTTCGCGGATCCCGCCGCACTTCATCATCTTGATGTTGATCCCGTCCACGCGCCCGACCAGCGGGGGGATGTCGCTGGCGACGTGCACGCTCTCGTCGGCGACCAGCGGGATGCCGACGCGCTCCCGCACCCAGCGCAGCCCGTCCAGGTCCCAGCGGGGGACCGGCTGCTCCACCTGGGCGATGTCGAGCGGCTCGATGGCGCGCAGCACGCGCACCGCCTCGCTCGCGTCCCAGGCCTGGTTGGCGTCCACGAAGAGCGTCCCGGGGTAGCGGGCGCGCACGCGCCGCAAGTTCTCGACGTCCCCCGGTCCGCCGAGCTTGACCTTGAGGATGGGGAAGTCGGCGACCTCTTCGAGCTTGCGCTCCATCTCCTCGGGCGAGGCCAGCCCCAGCGTGACCGCCGAGGGCGGCACGCGGGCGCGGTCGAGCCCCAGCCAGCGCCAGACCGGGAGCCCGAGCTTCTTCCCGATCCAGTCGTGGAGCGCGGCGTCGAGCGCGGCGCGCGCCGCCGCGTTGGGAGCCAGCTGGCGGTGCAGTCGCGTCTCGATCCCGTCGAGGTCCAGGGGGTCGTCGCCCAGGTGCGGCGCCCAGGCGTCGAGCGCCGCCTCCACCACCGCACGGTTCTCGCCGTAGTAGTGCGACGGCGCCGCTTCGCCCAGGCCGGTGATCCCTTCGTGCTCCAGGGTGACGAGGGTGTTGGCATGGATGCGCGAGCCCCCCTGGGCGATGCGGAACTCGTAGCGGGTCGCCAGCACCATGGGCTCATGTCGTAGCCGCATGCGTCCTCCCTCCCGCCCGCGCGGCCCGCCGCACCGCGTCGGCCAGCCCTCCGGCCCCGAAGCGCACCGGATCGGTGGCGGGCAGCCCGCACTCCCGCGAGGCGGCGGTCACCGCGGCGCGGGCCTCGTCCTCGGGCAGGTCGAAGGTGTTGAGCGCCAGGCCCACCACCTCGGCCGGCGAGACCCAGGAGGCCGCGCCGCGATAGATCTCGATCACCCGGGGCAGCGGCGGGATCGGGACGGCCCCGTGGCGGATGGAGCGCCGCGTCGGCTGGTGGCAGAGCACCAGGGAGCGCGGGCAGGCGCCGTGCATCAGCGCCAGCGTCACGCCCGAGTAGCCGGGGTGGAGCAGGGAGCCCTGACCCTCCACCACCACCACCTCGCGATCACGCGCGGCCTCGAGGACCAGGTCCTCGACCGCGCCGGCCACGAAATCCGAGACCACGCGGTCCACCACCACGCCCTGGCCCGCGATCATCAGCCCGGTCTGGCCGGTGGCGACGAACCCGCAGCGGACGCCGAGCGCCTCCAGGGCGGAGGTCAGTTCCAGCGCCGCCGTCATCTTGCCGGTATTGCAGTCGGTCCCCACCGTGAGCACCACGTGGGCCGCCACCGAGGCCGCGCGCCGGCTGGCCACCGAGCGCGTCTCGGGCACGCGCCGCACGTCGTGGATGCGGGCCCCGCGCCGGCGCGCCAGGCCGGCCAGCTCCGCATCGTCGCCCAGGAAGACGTGCAGGCCGGCGATCACGTCCCAGCCCCGCTCGAGCGCCTGGCGCACGCTGGCGCGGAAGCGAGGCGGGAGGTCACCCCCCACCGGCGCCACGCCCACCACCAGCACGTCGGCGCCGCGCGACGCCGCCTGGGCGACGTCGGCCACCACCGGGATGTCGCCTCCCACGCCGACGCAGTGCGCGGCGGTCCGCCCGGCCTGCGCGGAGTCGATCACGGCCACCACCTCATCCGGCCGGTAGCGCAACAGGCCCACGGCGGTCTTGGCGTCGAGCACGCTGAACTGCCCTTCGCACAGGAGGGCGGCGCGACGGGGCTTCCCGAGCATGGCTAGAGGCTGTCGTAGACGCGCACGTAGCGGTCCACGATCCCATCCACGTCGAAACGCTCCCGGGCCACCCGGCGGGCCTGGCGACCCATCTGGGCACGCAGTCGTTCATCCTTGAGCAGTCGGAGCACGGAAGTCGCCATGCCCGCGACGTTGTCGGGGTCATGAAGGAAACCCGCAACCCCCTCCTCGACGACCTCGGGCAGTCCCCCGGCGTCCGAGGCCACCACCGGCACCGCGGCGCTCATCGCCTCCAGGGCCACCAGCCCGAAGGACTCCGAGCGGCTCGGCAATAAGAAGACATCGGCAAGCGGAAGGAGTTCCTCCATGAGGTCCTGGTTGCCCAGGAACAGCACGTCCCGGTGCACCCCCAGCTCGCGCGCCAGCTGCTCGGCGCCGGCCTTCTCGGGCCCGTCCCCCACCATGACCAGCTTGGCGGCCAGCTCGGTTCTGACTTGCGCGAAAACCTGAAGCACCACCGGGATGTTCTTGACCTGTCGGAAGTTGGAGGCGTGCATCACGACCCGCGTCCGGGGGGGCGCCAGCCGCAGGCCGGCCGCGCGGCGGGGCCGGAACACCTGGCCGTCCACGAAGTTGTAGACCACCTCGATCGGGCGCTGGATGCCGAAGCTCTCCTGGGTCCGGCGGCGGAGGAATTCGCTCACCGCCGTGACCCGGTCGCTCGATTCGATGCTGAACTTGGTGATGCGGAAGAAGGCCGGCTCGGCCCCGACCACGGTGATGTCGGTGCCGTGCAGGGTGGTGACCACGCCGAGCGAGCGGGGTGCCACGACCTGGCGGGCCAGGTAGGCGCTGGCCGCGAACGGCATGGCGTAGTGCACGTGCACCAGGTCCAGCTGGTAGTTCTCGGCCACCTCGACGATCTTGGTGGTGAGGGCGAGGTTGTAGGGGGGGTAGTCGAACACGGGGTAGGGCGCGATGCTCGCCTCGTGGAAGTAGATGTTGGCGGCGAAGGACCGCAGGCGAAAGGGCAGGTGGTGGGCGATGAAATGCACCTCGAACCCACGGCGCGCCAGCGCCCGGCCCAGCTCGGAGGCCACCACCCCGCTGCCCCCGAAGTGCGCGTAGCAGGTGATCCCGATCCGGCGCCGCCGGGCGCCGCGTCGGGCCGCGGGTGCCTCGCGCCGGGGGCGCTCCTCGGCACGGGGGGCGTCCGGCAGGATCGCGCGCGCCCGCCGGCGGCTCACGCGCTCTCCCGGCGGGCGACGCGCGCGCCGCGGACCAGCGCCGAAGCCTCCCAGACCGGCACCGGACCCGAATGGCGGAAGCCCTCCCCGTAGCGCACGCCGATGCGGGCGCCCAGCACGCGCGCCCGGGCCTCGACCTCCTCCAGGAATCCCGCGGCGGTCAGGTAGGTCTCGTGCCCCCCGGCTCCGTCCAGGCCCAGCTGGCTGCGATGGGCGCGCAGGGCGGCCATGCGCCGCTCGAACGCGTCGGTCACGTCTACGACCAGGTCGGGGGTCAGGGTATGGCGGAACACGGCGCGCAGGACGAGCGCGGGGCGGAACGGCTCGCCCGGCGCCGGAAACCGCCGCAGCCCCGCCAGGTAGGCGGCGCGCGCCAGGAGCCCGGCCGCTTCCT
>JBBIHL010000163.1:0-7001 GCA_037447075.1 Candidatus Eiseniibacteriota bacterium
CCTGCGACAAGGCGCGCGCGGCGGCGCTGGCGCGCTCGCTGGGCGTGGCCGCGCCGCGCGAGCGCCTGATCGAGGCCCCGGACGATGCGGGCAAGGCCTGGGGCCGGTTCGGCGCCCCGCTGGTGATCAAGTCCCGCCGCGAGGCCGGGCGCAAGCTGATCCGCTACGTCCGGACCCGGGGCGAGCTGGAATCGGCCGTGACGGCGGTGCGCGAAGCGTCCGGGGAAGCGCCGCTCGCGCAGGAGTACGTCTCCGGCGACGGCTACGGATTCTCGGCCCTCTACTGGGAGGGCCGGCCGGTGCGCCAGCTCATGCATCGCCGGGTGCGGGAGTGGCCGCCCTCGGGCGGCACCAGCGCCTGCGCCGAGAGCCTCCCGCACGAGCCCGAGCTCGAGCGCTGCGGGCGCGCGCTGCTCGACGCGCTCGGCTGGCACGGCGTGGCCATGGTGGAGTTCAAGCGCGAGCCGCGGCAGGGTGCGTTCGTGCTCATGGAGATCAACGCGAAGTTCTGGGGCTCCCACGACCTGGCGCTGGCGGCCGGCGTGGATTTCCCCGGGGACCTGGTGGCGCTGCTCGAAGGCGAGCGCCTGGGCCCCCAGCCCCGGGTGCGGCGCGTGCGCTTCTCCTGGCCGTGGGGCGGCGACCTCTGGCACGGCCTGGCCCGGCCGGGCGCGCTCCCGCGGGTGCTGCTCGACGTGCTCTCGCCCGCCGTGCGCAAGAGCTTTCGCTGGAGCGATCCGCTCCCCCACCTCTACGAAGCCCTCCAGTGGCTGCGCTCGGCGCCGGGCGCGCTGCGCGAGCTGCGGGAGACCCGGTGAGCGGCTGGAACCTGGTGGCGCACGTGCACACCCGCCACTCCTTCGACTCCCGGGTCGAGCCCGCCGCGCTGGCGGCGCGCGCCGCGACGCTCGGCGTCCAGGTGCTCGCCGTCACCGACCACGACACCTGGCGGGGATCCCTGGCCGTGCGCGAGGCGGCGGCCGCCGCGGGGTTGGACCTGCGGGTGATCCTGGCCGCCGAGATCGCCACCGACCAGGGCGACCTCATCGGCCTCTTCCTGCAGGGCGAGCCCTCCGAGCGCTCCGCGCCGCGGTTGTGCGACGAGGTGCACGCGCAGGGCGGCCTGGTGCTCCTGCCCCATCCCTATCGCTGGCACCGGCTGGACCAGGCGCTGCTGGAGCGCGTGGATCTGGTGGAAGTGTTCAACGCCCGCACCCCTCGGGCCGACAACGAGCGCGCGGCGCGGCTGGCCGCGGAGCGTCGCCTGCCCGCGCTGGTCGGTCCGGACGCCCATCGCCTGGGCGAGCTGGGACTGGCCCGGGTGGAGTTCGAGGGCCCGCTGCCGGGAACGGACGAGGAGCTCAAGCGCGCCCTGCTCCAGGCCCCGCGGCGGTTCCACACCCGGGCGGGCTCCATCTGGGACGAGTGGTGGAGCCAGGCGGTGATGTGGAGCAGGCGCCCCGAGCCCCGGTCGGGGTGGTGGCTCGTGCGGGGCGCCTTGCGGCGCGTCCTCAAGCCGGGCGAGTACGCCAGCGGATGAGCGCGGAGAGCCACTACCGCGGCCGGCCGCTGCGCGTGCTCCACGGCACCTACGAGATCGCCGGACAGGGCATGGCGCTCGCCGCGGGGCTGCGGGCCCTGGGCTGCGACGCGCGGGCGCTCGCCTACCGCGTGGACTGGGACGGGCGGCGTCCGGACCACACCGTGGAGCTGGACCGGCTCCCGGGAAACCTGGCGCGCGGCGCCGCCATGCTCGGCGCCTTCGCCCGCTGGGGGACCTACTTCGACGTCTTCCACTTCCACTTCGGGACCTCGTTCTTCGGAACCTCGGCCTTCCGCATGGCGGACGTGCCGCTGCTCAAGGCCATGGGCAAGGGCGTGGCGTTCCACTTCCACGGCTGCGAGGTGCGCCGCCGCGAGCACATGCTGCGCGCCCACCGGCTGGCCACCTGCACCGAGTGCGACCCGTTCTGCCGGCCGGAGCAGCAGGACTGGCTCCGGGCCCGCGCCGCGCGTCACGCGGACCGGGTGTTCTACTCCACGCTGGACCTGGCCGAGTCGGTGCCCGGCGGCGTTCACCTGCCGCTCGCGATCGATGTGGCCCGCTGGGAGGAAGCCGCGCGCCGCGCACCGCTGCCCGATCCGTCGCGGCGCGACGGGGTGAACGGCTCCGTGGTGATCGTGCATGCACCCACCAACCGGCTCATCAAGGGGACGCGTCACGTGGAGGCGGCGGTGGAGCAGCTCCAGCGCGAGTTCCCGCGTCTGGAGCTTCGCCTGGTGGAGCGCAAGCCCTGGGCCGAGATGCCCGAGTTCCTCGCCCGGTGCGACATCCTGGTGGACCAGGTGATGATGGGCTGGTACGGCCTGCTGGCCATCGAGGGCATGGCACAAGGCAAGGCCGTGGTCGCCTACCTGCGGGAGGACTTCCGCGCCGGGTATCCGGACCTGCCCGTGGTGAGCGCCGAGCCGGCGACGCTCGCCAGCGTGTTGCGCGAGCTGATTCGCGACCCCGCCCGGCGGGCGGAACTGGGGGCGCGAGGTCCGGCCTACGTGCGCACTCACCACGACGCCCAGGTGGTGGGCAGGACCCTGCTGCGGCACTACCAGGAGATGCTGGGGGTGGGACCGAGCGCAGTCGTCCCCCAGCCTCCGTCTACCGATCCCGCCTGACCTCGCACTCCCGCCCGGCGCCGACCGAGACGACGGTGACGGGCACTCCGGCCGCCTCCTCGATGCCCGCGATGTAGCGGCGCGTCGGCTCGGGCAGGTCCGCCCAGCGCCGCGCCTCGCGCGTGGAGTGCATCCAGCCGGGGTACGCGCGGTAGACCGGCCGGCAGCGCTCCAGCCCGATTCCCGCGGCCGGGAACTCCTCCAGCCGCCTGCCGTCCATCTCGTAGGCCACCACCACCTGGACCTCCTCGAAGCGGTCGAGCACGTCGAGCTTGGTGAGGATCAGCTCGTCCAGCCCGTTGACGCGGGCGGCGTAGCGCAGCGCCACCAGGTCGAGCCAGCCGCAGCGCCGCGGGCGGCCGGTGGTGGCGCCGTACTCCTCCCCGGCCTCGCGCAGCCGTGCCGCCAGCGCGTCGGGCATCTCGCTGGGGAAGGGACCGAGCCCCACGCGCGTGGCGTAGGCCTTGGCCACGCCCACCACGCGGTCCACGCTGCGCGGGCCCAGACCCACCCCCAGGGGCGCCCCCGAGGCGCTGGCGCTCGACGAGGTCACGTAGGGGTAGGTGCCGTGGTCCACGTCCAGCAGGGTGCCCTGCGCCCCTTCGAGCAGCACCCGGCCGCCGCGCTTGAGCAGCGCGCTGAGCTCCAGGGAGACGTCGCTCACCAGCGGCTCCGCCCAGGCGCGCTCGCCTTCCACCTCGCGCCACACGCCCGCGGCGTCGAGGCGCGCCAGCCCTTCGGCTTCCGGCCACTCGCGGCGCAGGCGCTCCAGCCGCTCCTCGACCCGGGCCCGGAAGCGCCCCGGGTCGAACAGGTCGGCGACGCGCAGCCCCATGCGGGCCGCCTTGTCGCGGTAGGCCCAGCCGATGCCGCGTCCGGTCGTCCCGATCGCGCCGGGGCCGGCCTCGCTCGCCCGCTCGGCCTCGCGGTGATACGAGAGGATCAGGTGCGCCGCGGGCGAGAGCCCCAGCCGGCCCCGGACCTCGACCCCGCGGCGCTCGAGGCCGGTGATCTCCTCGCGCAGGCGGGCCAGGTCCACCACGACGCCGTTGCCGATCAGGCAGCGCTTGCCGGGGTGGAGGATCCCCGACGGCACCATGTGGAGCACCAGGGTCTCGCCCCGCCAGACGACGGTGTGGCCGGCGTTGGGCCCGCCCTGGTAGCGGGCGACCGCGTCGGCCTCGGCGCTCAGGGCGTCCACGATCTTGCCCTTGCCCTCGTCGCCCCATTGGGCGCCGACCACGACGGTACAGGGCATGGAGGAGTCCTCGGAATGCGGCGGGGAGCCTGGGACGGGGCAAAAAACCGCGCGGCACGCTAGCAGATGGGGTGGGCGAAGACAACGCCGTCCGGCGGGAACCGGAGGGCGCGCGCCGCCGTTATCATGGAAGGGGACCGGCTCCGCGTGGGGAGGCCCGTGCAGCCGGTCCCGGATCCGATCATGACGCCCACCCTCATGACCACCTTCCTGCTCGCCCTCGCCGGGCCGGGCGCGCTCGCCTCCGGCCCCCCCGGCGAGGGGCGGCCGCCCGCTCCGGCCGCCGTCGGACGCAAGGCCCCTCCCCTGACCAGCGACACCTGGCTCAACCGCGCGCCGCTCTCCCCCGCCGACCTGCGCGGCAAGGTGGTGCTGGTCGAGTTCTGGACCTTCGGCTGCATCAATTGCGTGCGCACCATCCCCGCCATGCAGGAGCTGCAGCGAGCGCTTGCCGGTCGGGACCTGGTGATGGTCGGCGTCCACACCCCGGAGTTCCCGCACGAGAAGCGGCTGGAGAACGTCAGGCGCGCGGTGGCGAGGCTGGGGGTCCGCTATCCCGTGGCGGTGGACAACGACTTCCGCGTCTGGGACTCGTTCGGGAACCTCTACTGGCCCTCGCTCTACCTGGTGGACCGCCGCGGCGTCATCCGTCACGTGCACGTGGGCGAGCTGCACGTGGGCAGCACGGCGTGGCGCGAGCTGCGTGCCCGCATCGAGGCCCTCCTCCAGGAGCCCGCGTGAGCGCCCGGACGGCGGGAACCGCCCGCGAGCCGGCCGACGAGCACGCCGGCGAGGCGCCGGGCATCCACTCGTCGAACTTCCGCTTTCCGCGCGGGTTCCTCTGGGGCGCGGCGACCTCCTCGCACCAGGTCGAGGGCAACTGCACCCAGAACGACTGGTGGGCCTGGGAGCAGGCGGGCCGGGTCACGCAGCCTTCCGGGGACGCCTGCGATCATTTCCACCGCTTCCGCGAGGACTTCGACCTGGCGCGCTCGCTCCACCACAACGCGCACCGCTTCTCGCTGGAGTGGAGCCGCATCGAGCCCGAGGACGGGCGCTTCTCGGCCGAGGGCCTCTCCCACTACCGCGACGTCCTCGACGCGCTCCACGAGCGGGGCCTGGAGCCGGTGGTCACGATCCATCACTACACGCTGCCGCAGTGGCTCGCCGCCCGGGGCGGCTGGGAGAACCCCGAGATCGAGGGCTACTTCGAGCGCTACGTCGCCCGCGTGGTGGAGGCCTACGGGGACCGCGTGCGGTGGTGGCTCACGCTCAACGAGCCGGTGGTGCACGTGTTCAAGAGCTACATCATCGGCCAGTGGCCGCCGGGCAAGCAGGACTACCCCACCGCCTTCCAGGTGGTGCGCCACCTGCTGCGCTCGCACGTCAAGGCCTACCACGCCATCCACCGGCGGCAGCCCGACGCCAGGGTGAGCGTGGCCAAGCACGCGCTGGCGGTCACGCCCTGCAACCCGCGCAGCCGGCGCGACCGCCTGTCGGCCTGGGCGCGCAGCTACGTGTTCAACCGCCTGTTCCTGGACGCGCTGCACAGCGGCGCGCTGCGCGTGCCGGGCCTGTTCTGGGAGCGGCTGCCGTCCGGACACACGCTGGACTTCATCGGGCTCAACTACTACACGCGGGACTTCGTGAAGAACACGGGGTTCGACGTCCCCGGGCTGGTGGGCGACCTGTGCACCCTGGAACACCACCAGAGCGTGGGCAAGCGCAACGACCTGGGCTGGGAGGTGTATCCGGAGGGGCTCGCCCACTTCCTCGAGGCCTACGCCAAGTACCGGCTCCCCATCCTGGTCACCGAGAACGGCGTCCCGGCCGAGCGCGACGAGGACCGCTGGATCTTCATCTTCCTGCACCTGTGGCAGGTGGCGCGCGCCTTGAGCGAGGGCATCCCGGTGGTGGGCTACCTCTACTGGTCCCTGCTGGACAACTACGAGTGGGCGGACGGCTACCGCGCCCGCTTCGGCCTGATCGGCGTGGACTACGCCACCCAGCGCCGCACGGTGCGGGAGAGCGCGCGCAAGCTCGCCGAGGTCATCCGGCGCAACGAGCTGTAGCCGCACGGCCGCGCCCGCCCGCGGCCGGCGCGGCTACCGGCTCTCCCGCTCCCTGCGCAGGGCCTCCAGCCGGAGCTGGATGGATTCGCTGGAGGCCAGCAGCTCGGCGACCACCTGCTCGCGCGGGCGGGTGGGGCGTGGCGGCGCCGCCTCCTCCTCGAGCAGGGGCCACAGCTTCCGGCGCACCGGCTCGGGCAGCACGCTCTCCAGGTACTCGAGGGCCGTGCCGCGCAGCTGGGCGTCGCCGGTGTGGAGCGCCCGCCGCGCGATCTTGAGCGGGCGGCGCGGCAGGACCAGCGAGAGCACGGTGAAGACGTGGTCCAGGCCGCGGTCGGCGCGCTCGCGCAGCGCCGGGTCCAGGCGTGGATCCGGGGGAGCTTCCGGCCTGCGTCCCGCCCCCCGGCGCGCGATCCATCGCTCCTCCCCGGCCTCCAGCTCGCGCTCCACCACGGCATAGACCTGCTGCGCCCGGAACGCCAGCTCGGGGTGGCGCGCGTTCAGGTGGGCGAGCGCCCGGCCGCACTGGTAGCGGACCTCGAAGCGCTCGTCCCGCAACGCCTCCATGAGGCCGTCCACCACCCGCTGCGAGGGGCAGGCGGCCGAGACGCTGGTGCTCAAAGCCCAACCCGACCGTCCCGGCTGGTACCGCGGTGAACTGACGCCCACGCAAATCGGCCTCTGTGAGCTTCGGATCGACCTGCCCGGCGACGGCAGCACGGCCGCGACAACCATCCGTGGCGAGTTGCGCGTCGGGCGGTCGGATCTGGAGTTCCGCCGGACACCGCTCGATCGGCAGTCGCTCGAAGTCCTGGCCGCCGACTCAGCCGGCGGGCGATACCTGCATGTGGACGAAATCGGCCAACTGCCCTCGCTCATTCCGGCAAGGTCGGTCAGCCTGGTGGTCACCGGCCAGCCCACGCCATTGTGGGATCGCTGTGGACGCTGGTCATCGTGGTGGTGCTGTTAGGCATAGAATGGGGCATGAGAAAGGCCTTCAG
>JBBIHL010000164.1:0-6940 GCA_037447075.1 Candidatus Eiseniibacteriota bacterium
GCCGAGATGCGCGCCCTGGGCATCCCGCTGTTCTCGCTCGAGTCCCACGCGCCGGCGCCGGAGTTCGACGTGCTGGGCGTCTCGCTCCAGTACGAGCTGCAGTACACCAACGTGCTCAACATGCTCGACCTGGCCGGGCTTCCCCTGCGGACCGCGGAGCGCGACGAGCGCCATCCCCTGGTGATCGCGGGCGGCGCCCAGGCCTTCAGTCCGGAACCCATGGCGGAGTTCATCGATGCCTTCGTGATCGGGGATGGGGAGGAGGTGACTCACGAGGTCGTGACCATGGCCAAGGAGGCGCGCCGCGGGCGTTGGCCGCGCGAACGGCTGCTGCGCCGCCTGGCGCAGCTGCCGGGCGTCTACGTGCCCTGGGGCTACGCGCCCGAGGCGAGCCCGGAGGGCTGGCTGGTCGCGCGCGCGCGCCCCGGCTTCCCGCCGGCCGTCCGGTCGGTGTGGGTGAAGGAGCTCAAGAGCGACTACTACCCGGCGGCGCCGCTGCTGCCGATCGGGGAGATCACGCACGACCGGCTCTCGGTGGAGATCATGCGGGGATGCACGCGGGGCTGCCGTTTCTGCCAGGCCGGCATGATCAACCGGCCGGTGAGGGAGAAGCCGGCGCAGCAGATCGTGGAGGAGGTGCTGGGGGGGCTGGCCGCCACCGGGCTGGAGGAAGTGTCGCTGGTCTCGCTCTCCAGCACCGACCATACGCAGATCGTGGAGCAAGTGAACGCGCTGGCCGACGAGCTGTGCCCTTCGCGGGTCCAGATCTCGCTGCCCTCCACCCGACCCGACAACGTGCCGGTCGAGGTGGCGCGCCGCATCGCGGGTCAGAAGCGCGGCTCCATCACGCTGGCTCCCGAGGCGGGCAGCCAGCGCATGCGCGACGTGATCAACAAGAACCATACCGAGGACGAGCTGCTGAGCTCGGTGGGCACGGCGGCCCGCGAGGGCTACACCGGGGCCAAGCTCTACTTCATGTGCGGGCTGCCCGGCGAGACCGACGAGGACCTCGCGGCCATCCTGGACCTGGGCGACAAGGCCTGGCGGCGGGCCCGCGCGGAGGGCAACAAGGGCTTCCGCGTGACGGTGAGCGTCTCACCCCACGTGCCCAAGCCGCACACGCCGTTCGCGTGGGAAGAGCAGGTCTCCACCGCCGAGCTGAACCGGCGCCTGGGCGTGCTGCGCGATGCGGTCCGGGGGAAGCCCATCACCCTCAAGTACCGCGATGCGGAGACCTCCCTGCTCGAAGGCGTGTTCTCGCGCGGCGACCGCCGCACCGGCCTGGCGGTGGAGGAGGCGTGGCGGCGGGGCTGCCGCTTCGATGCCTGGAGCGAGCACCTCAAGTTCGACGTCTGGATGGACGTGTTCGCCGACCTGGGGATCGAGCCCGAGCGCTACCTGGCCGCGCGCTCCACCGACCTCGACCAGCCTTGGGACCACGTGCACTCGCCGGTGGTGAAGAAGTTCCTGGTGCGCGAGAAGCGGCGGGCCGAGCAGGCCGGCATCACCGACGACTGCCGGCTCGAGGACATCTGCTTCTCGTGCGGGGTCGAGGAGTGCCCGCAGCGCCCGTGGGTGAAGACCGCGCACCCGGCCATCGACCTGCCGAAGGCCCGCAAGGCCGCCGGTCCGGCCTTCGGGCGGCGCGCGCGGCGCTCACCGGCGCCCCACGGCGTGGCCTCCAGCACCCGTTTCCGTCTGCGCTTTGCCAAAGGGCAGGAGATGCGCTTCATCTCGCACCTGGACCTGATGCGCACCTGGGAGCGCGCCTTGCGGCGCGCGGACCTGCCCCTGGCTTTCACCCAGGGGCGGCGGCCGCACCTGAAGATGTCCTTCGGGCCGCCGCTTCCCCTGGGACATCGTTCCCGGGCGGAGTACTTCGATCTCGAGTTCACGCGGCCGCCGGCCCTGGATCTCCAGGAGAGGCTCAACTCGGTGCTGCCCGCGGGGCTCGAGGTGCTGGACTACCGACCCATACTCTTCAAGGTCCCCTCGCTCATGAGCCTGCTCGAAGGCGCCTCGTACCGGATCCGCTTTCCGGCCGGGTTCCTCGCGGAGGCCGAGCAGACCCCCGACACGCTGGCCGGCGAGCTGGGCCGGCGCGCGGCGGAGCTGCTCGCCCGTGACCGCCTGATCGTGCGGCGTCAGAGCGAAGAACTGGCCCGTGAGTTCGACGCCCGTCCGTCCATCGAGTCGCTGGACGTCCGCACGGACGAACCCGTCGCCGCCCTGGACGCGTGTATCCGTTTCATGCCGCGCGCCCAGGTGCGGCCCGAAGAGATCCTGGCCCTGATGTTTCCCGGCGCCGACCCGCGCGTGGCCGACTTCGAGCGGACCGCGTTGTGGGCCAGCCGCTCGGGAGAGCGCCTGGATCCGTTCGACCTGCTGCAGGCGCGCACTTGAGGCACGGCAGGCGCACCGCGGCGCCGCAGGACGCACGCGTGCGCAACACCATCGTCATCAACGCCGATTCGTACGAGACCCGCATCGCCATCCTGGAGGACGGCGAGCTGGTCGAGCTGCTGGTCGAGCGGGCCGAGCAGCGCCGCCACGTGGGAGACATCTACCTGGGCCGGGTCAACGCGGTGCTGCCCGGGATGCAGGCCGCCTTCGTGGACCTCGGCCTGCCCAAGACCGGCTTCCTCCACGCCAGCGACCTGGCCGAGAACCTCGAGGACCTCGAGGACATCGACCTCGACGAGGACGGCGACCGCTCCCGGCGCCGGCGCGGGCACGCCCCCAAGATCGAGGATCATCTGGCCAAGGGGCAGGACGTCCTGGTGCAGATCACCAAGGAGTCCATCGGCACCAAGGGCCCGCGCGTCACCCAGCAGGTCTCGCTGCCGGGTCGCTACTGCGTGCTCATGCCGGGAGTCGAGCACGTGGGCATCTCGCGGCGGATCGACGACCGCGGCGAGCGCCAGCGTCTGAAGGCCATCGTGGCCGCCCTGCGCCCCAAGGGCGTGGGGCTCATCGTGCGCACGGCCGGGGAGGGCAAGGGGGAGCAGGAGTTCGCCGGCGACGTCAAGTACCTCACGCGCCTCTGGCAGAAGATCGACCGCAAGCGCCGCTCCGTGCGCGCCCCCGCCGCGGTCCACCGCGAGCTGGAGCTGACCGCGGGGCTCATCCGGGACCTGTTCACCGAGGACACGGACGAGGTGCTGGTGGACGACAAGATGTCGTTCAACGAGATCCAGCAGTACCTGCGTTCCGTCGCGCCCGAGCTGCGCGAGCGCGTCAAGCTCTACCAGGGCAAGGAGCCCATCTTCGACGCCCACGACATCGAGCCCCAGATCGAGAAGACCTTCGAGCGCAAGGTGTGGCTCAAGAAGGGCGGCTACCTGGTGATCGATCCCACCGAGGCCCTGGTGGCGATCGACGTCAACACCGGGCGCTTCACCGGGAGGAAGAACCAGGAGGAGACCATCTTCCGCACCAACCTGGAGGCGGCCCGCGAGATCCCGCGCCAGCTGCGCCTGCGCGACATGGGGGGGATCATCATCATCGATTTCATCGACATGGAGGAGGAGAACAACAAGCGGGCGGTCCTGGACGAGCTGCGCAAGGAGCTGCGCAAGGACCGCGCCCGCACCAAGGCGTTCGCCGTCTCCGAGCTGGGGATCGTGGAGATGACCCGCCAGCGCGAGCGTACCAGCCTCATGCACTTCTACAACGAGGACTGCCCGGCGTGCGGCGGGCTGGGCAAGGTGCCGTCGCGCGAGACCATGCTCGTCAAGCTGGAGCGGGTGATGCGGCGCGTGGCCTCGGCCGGGAACGAGCGGAGCCTGACCGTTCGCGTCTCCCCCGAGATCGCCCTCTACTTCCTGGAACAGGAGGCGCGCCGGCTGGCCGAGATGGAGAAACGCTTCAAGCTCACCATCGACCTCAAGGACGATCCGCAGCTCAAGCGCGGCGAGATGCGCGTCTTCTCGGGCCGGACGCGCTCCGAGATCACCAAGCAGGTGGTGGGAGCGGTGCCGGCGAACTAGCGGTGATGGAAGCCCTTCCGGTCTCGCGACGCGTGAACGAGCCCGCCGCCGCCGCGAGCTTCGGGACCTAAGGGACAGCGGGCGGTTCCCCCAACTGGAGTGGATCGAGCTGAAGCGTCCCGGGGAGGCGGAGCGGCTGCTGCAGGCGGTCGCGGTCGCCTGATCGTCCTCCGGTCCGCGGCGGCGCGCGGCGGGACGCCGGCCCGGATCCGTGCGACCCGGCGCAGTGGCGCGCGGCGTGCAGGAGCAGGGCTTTCGCGCCGATACCCACGGGGTGCCCGCCCCGCTTCAAGCTGCTCGGCCCTCGCGCCGCCGGCATCGCGCGTCGGTCGCCGTTGCGGCCCTGATCGGAGCCACGGCCTCCTTCGGGGTCGCCGCGCCGGCCGCCGCGTCCGGTCCCGCGCCGGGCGTCTACTCCCCACGGCTCTGGATCACCATTGACCGCGCCGGGGTGACCGATGCCGTCTTCTGGATGTCGGCACCGCCGCCCCGGCCGGCCGGGCTGGCCCGGGCCCTGGGCCAGGCGCTGGGGACGCCGCTCGCCTTCCGGGACGAGGTCCCGGTGCCGGGACCCTGGGGCCTGGGCGGCCGCCGGGCGCGCCCGCTCTCCAGGAGGGGCTTCGTGGTCGCGGGGGAGCTCGACCTCTCACCCCTGCTCCGGGAGCTGTGGACCCAGCAGCTGGGACCGCTCGAGCTCCACGTCCGCTACCCGATGCCGGCCTTCGCGCAGATCGGGGATTGGCGGGAACGGCTTCCGGCGCGCGCGGAGCGCACCCTGCTGCTGGAGGCCGGCCCGGGGGCGGAAGCCCGCGGCAGGATCGCGGTGCGCTTCGGCTTCACGCCCGCGGATCTGGTGGCGATGGCGCTGTTCCCGCTGGCAGTCTTCCTCGTGCCGGTCGGGCTGGCCTGGCTCGCGCGGCGGGCCGCGCTGAGCCAGCCCATCGACGAGCCCGCGCGCGTCTGGTTCGACTACTGGCGCAAGGCACACTGGATCATGGCCGGGGCGTGGACCGCCGCCGGGGCGGCCCTGTTCGCGGCCCAGCCGTTCCGCCTGGTGAGCTTCCTGCTCGCCCCGCGCGGGTGGGTGCCCGGCATGATCGGGACGGTCATGGCCTACCTGCTCGCGCCCGCGACCGCGACGGTGGCCATGGCCGCGCTCTCGCACGCGGTGCTGCGGCGGGTGCGCGGCATGGGATGGACGCTGCGGGAGACCGTCATGCAGTCCGTCTGGCACATGAGCGCGCTGCTGGTGCCGCTCGGCGCGCTCCTGCTGGGCCTGGCCGAGCTCCTCGCGGGAGACCGCCGGCTGGGGGCGGCGCTGCTGGTCGCCGCGCTGGCCGCCCGCGTGGTCCTCTTCCAGCGCTACGTCGCGGCCATGGGCATGAACCTCGACGCGGTGACCCACGGGGAGCTGCGCGAGCGCATCTTCGCCCTGGCCCAGCGGGCCGGCGTGCGCCTGCGCCAGCTCTACGTCGTTCCCATGGCGCGCAGCTTCATGGCCAACGCCTTCGCCGTGCGGGGTCACACGGTCGTGCTGACCGACTTCCTGCTGGCCCATCTGAGCCGCCGCGAGGTGGACGCCGTGCTGGCCCACGAGCTGACCCATCTCAAGCGCCGCCACCCCCTGCTGCTGCTGGCGCTCGCCGTGGCCGTGGGCGCGACGTGCGTGTGGATTCCGGGCGCGAGCGGGGTCGGGCCGTCCCTGGTCGCCGTCACCCTGGGGACGCTGGTGCTCTTCAACCTGGTCTCCAGGCGTTTCGAGCGCCAGGCGGACGCCGGCGCCGTCGCGCTCACCGGGGATCCCGAAGCGCTGATCTCGGCGCTCGCCCGGCTGTCGCGCCTCAACTGCATGCCGCTCGACTGGAGCAAGTGGGACGAGCAGCTGTTCACGCATCCCTCCACGCTCCGCCGCGCGCGGGCGATCGCGCGGCGCGCGGGGATCGGCGAGGCGCGTCTCTCCGAGCTGCTGGGCCCGACTCCTCCCGCCCGGACGGCCGGTTATCCGACGCCGGGGGTGGCCGACAAGGTGTTCTCCTCCGCGCACAAGCTGCGCGCCGCGGCCGGCATCACCTGGACGCTGCTCGCGCTTCACGTGGCCGTGCCGGCCTGGGTGGCCGGCTGGGGGGGATGGACGGGAGGGGGGCGCTGGCTGTGGGATGCCGCCGCCGCGGTCGGGCTGCTGGTGTTGTCACTCGCCGCCGTGGACGGGCTGGCGGTGAGTCCCTACCGGGAGCTGCGGCGGCGCCTGGCGGCGAAGCTCGGGCGGGGCGAGCCGGCTTCGGGCACGTCGGGCAGCGTGTTCGTGGGACTCGCTCCGGGTTCCAGCCCGCGCGTCTACGAGAACTTCTACGACTGGGACCTGGGTTTCGTCGGGTGCGCCGGGGAGAGGCTTCGCTACGTGGGCGAGGAGGCCCGCTTCACGCTGACCCGGGACCAGGTGCGCGAGATCCACGTGTGCGCCGGGGCCCCGGGCTGGATTCCGAGCCGTCGAGTGCTCTTGCGCTGGCAGGACCCGGAGCGGGGCGCGGCGGGCTGCTTCATGCTGCGACCCGCCGACACGCGGCGACTCTCGCATTCGGCCGGCGAGGCGGCGCGGCTGCGCGACGCGCTGTGCGTCTGGTGGCGGGCCGCGGCGCCCCCGCCGGAGCCGGAGCGGATCGAGGAGCCCGAGGAGCTTCCGCCCACCGGGCCCGTGACCGGAACCAGCCCGCGCGCCGCCGCCGGAGCCCATACCCTGCTTCCCGCCGCGGTCTTGACCGGTGCGGCGGCGGCGGTCGCCTGCGCGCTGCTCGGCGCCGCCTTCGACCCGCGTGCCGGGATGGGCTTTCTGGACGTGTGGGCGGTGGCGTCGGTCCCGCAGATCTTCCACCGCATCCCGATCTGGCTCAACCGGGAGCCCTAGCCCAACTTCGCCAATTCGAGGAACCGATTCTCGGTTTTCCAATGGGTTA
>JBBIHL010000165.1:0-6810 GCA_037447075.1 Candidatus Eiseniibacteriota bacterium
GCAACTCGTGCTGCCCGCAGCCTCCAGCATGGCGAAGTATACCCCGCTTCCCACCGTTGCCCCATTCCCGTCGCGACCGTCCCAGGCGAACTCCGATGCGCCGGCTGGCAGCCCACCATCCGCCAAGGCGCTCACGCGCCGGCCGGAAACATCGTAGATGCCGAGCCGAACCGCCATCGGCTCGGGAAGCTCCACCCGCAGGCCGACGCGCCAGCGCGCCGGGCTCGTCCCCACCAGCCGCAGGCGGGGACCGGCCCCGGCACTGCCAGAGTCTTCAACCCCTACCGCGGTGACAGGGCAGTGTCAGGTAGGGGGGCTGGGCGGGGCGCACCGGGATGTAGCTGATGCCGACGGCCTGGTCGTTCCAGGCCGCGAGGAACGCCGTGTTGGCGGAGGGGTTCACGTCCAGGAACTCGGTGGCATGCCAGTAGCCGTAGCCTTGTGACGGCTGTTTCGTATACTCGTCAATGATCAGGTCGTTGATGTCCCGGGCCGTGGTCCAGTTCCCCGCGTTGGGGTCCGTGGGGCTGGTGGGGTTGGAGATGCAGAACACGGTGGTCCCGTGGGCCGTGTAGAAGAGCCACCATCTGTCCTGGTAGAAGAAGGCGTGGGGTGACTCGACCCGTACCTGGCCGGGCGAGGGGTGAAGCGTGCTCATGAGCGGGCGATCGTTGCCCCAGTTGGCGAAGTCCCCGTCGGATTCCGCGACGCCGACGATGGTCGCCTGCGGGTACTGCGCCGGGATGGTCACGAAGTACATCAGCCACTCGTCGGGATTCGCGGGATCGGGCATCACGAAGGGGTCGCGGAACTGGGCCTTGGGCCCCTGCGCCTCGGGGGCGGCCCAGGGTCCGAGCTGCTCGAATCTGAAGATCGGGACGGGTTGCTGGTCCCAGTTGAGCAGGTCGGTCGAGGTGGCCAGCCCCATGCGCTGGTCGCCAGCATCGTCAACGCCCGTGTAGAACATGTAGTAAGTGACGCCGCGCTGCACGATGCTCGGCGCCCAGACGTGCTCGCTGTCGAACCGCCCCTGCGGCCCAACTAGGATCGCGGTCGTGTCCACAACGGTCCAGGTGTAGAGGTCGTTCGACACGGCATGGCCGATGTTCTTCTCCGTGAAGTCCGTGCCTTGGTGTTCTGCGGTGTCTCGATTCTGCCGGATGTAGAAGAGGTGGAAGACCCAGACCCCCCAAGGCATCCACCCGCCCAAGACGAAGGCGAAGTCCTTGGGCTGGATCAGACCCAGGGTCAAGACATTCTCGCGAAACGTCTCCTGACACGATCCACCCGCGGGCTCGCCGAGGTTGAGCGGGGGAACCGGCTCGCCGGGAAGCGAGATGGGAGCGACGGCCCCGCTATTCGATTCGGCCTGAATCACGCAGGGAGGTACGGCGGCAGCCAGGGAGGCAACACCTGTGATCGAGCTGTCGCTCCTGCCCGCGATGGTAAGAGGGTGACTCCACGAGGCGTCCGGCGCCACCAGCCTGAGCGCCGACCCTTGGGAAAGACCGGCGCCCACCGCGGTCAGGCGGTATTCGGTGGACTGATGGACGGTGGCCGCCCGGAGGATCGCGGGCGGGAAGGGGGTCTCCACGCCGCCGTTGAAGCTGACCTCGGGCGACTGGAGGACGCGGTTCGAGTCCGGGTCGTTGGGATCGAGGGCGACGACTTTGAGTTTCCCCCTGCCCCCGGCCGGCAGGTCGAAAACGAAGAGCGCCCGGGATGCGGCGCTGCTGCCCGTGGAGCAGAACTCCGCGGTGAACAGGTTGGCTGCCAGCTCGGCTCGACTGCGCGGAAAGCGAACGCTGGCCACCTCGGCGACATCTTCCTGGCAGGGTGCCTGCGGCGGCAGCGCCAGCGGGCGGATCTCGCAGCCGTCCGCGACCCACAGCAGCCGCCACTCGGGGGGAAGTCGCTGCTCCAGGGAATCGGCCTCCACGAGGAGCGTGCAACGGGTTGCGGAGGTGAAGGTCAGGTCGGAGGAACCGGTAGAACTCCAGCGCAGCTGGATGGCGGATGAGGCGCTGGGGATTTAAGGCCAGGGCGAGGACCCGAAGCCAACGGATTCGGCACATGATCGCGAGCTCCCAGGGGAACCGCTGTCAAACGGAGGGGGGCAAAGTCCCTCGCACTCGGCATCATCCGTGCCGTGGTCCTGGCGCAGGCGGCTGACGGCGGCAAGCCGAGTGCGCCCATCGGGTCAGCCTGACGCAGTAGCGGTCGCTGGCCGCCCAGCGGCCCGAAGCTGTCTGCCAGCCTGACATGACAGGGGGTACGGCTGTCAGTCCCTGTACTGGCCGGAGCACACCCTCAGGCGACTGAACGCGACCCGCGTCGCCTTCCTATCCTTCGTTCAGCCTCGCACGCGCCCGCCCCTCGGCTGTGATTCCCCCCCGCCGCTTTCGTCTCACAGGGCACAAGACTCCCCCCGCCGCCGGCACCGGCGGACGTGGCCCGTGAGACCCGCTGCCGGTCCCCACCCGGAGGTGGCTGCATGCACCGCACTGCCCATTCCCGTGTTGCCTTCGCCGCAGGATTGCTGCTGATCATCGCGACCGCGAGGCCATCCTCCGCCCAGACCGGCAGCTTCGTGCCCTCGCAGACCTACTGGATGGGCCCGATCGGGGGCGCCGGCGTGGAGATCTTGAGCGGCCAGATCTGGGTGGACGTGAACGGCAACGATCTGAACGACCCGGGAGACACGTTCCATCCGATCCCCGCGGGGCTCGCAACCGGCTGGGACTTCCGCCTGACGCCGTCGCGCAGGTACATGGTCGCCTTCACGTCCGACGGCTCGCCGTGCCCTGCCACGCCGGCCTCGATCCGCCTCTACTCGATCCCGACCCTGAACGGGGCGAGCCTCGTCCAGCTCGGCACCCAGCAGACGCTGTCGCGCTGCATCCAGCAGGTGGGGTTCTCCGACGATCCCGCCAACGCCGTCCGCACCGGCTTCTGGCGCGAGGCGCCCCACCCGACCAGCGGCGAGGCCGAGATCCTGTGGTGGGACCTGGTGACCGGCGTGGCGGGCACTTCGGCGTTCCCCTACGACGCCAACTTCGGCTTCGTGGACTTCGCGCCCTCGGGCACGATGGCCTGGGTCCAGCACGGCATCAATGCCCCCCAGGGCACCAAGTACTCGCTGGTGGAGCTGTGCCCCGCCACCATCGGGCTGGCCTCGCAGCCGGGGCTCACCAACCAGACCGCCATCCTGCGCGCGTCGGTGGAGGTGGTGACCGGCGGCGGGCTCGGCGTGGTGATCCGGGACGGCACCACCGTGGTCGCCACCATGGACTACGAGGATTGCGCCCTGCCGCCGCCCGTGACCGGCGCCTGCTGCCTGCCGGGCGGCGGCTGCCTGGGGGGCACCACGCAGCCCGAGTGCGAGACCGACCTGGGCGGCACCTGGCAGGGCGCTTCCACCTCCTGTACCCCCTCGCCCTGTCCGCCTCCTCCGGCGCCGCTCCTCGCCGTCGCCATGACGGGCCCGCCGAGCGTCGAGCTGGGAGCGGAGTTCTCCTACACGCTGACCGCGCGCAACGACGGGACGCTGGCAGCGGGGAGCGTCGTCGTGACCGACAGCCTCCCCCTGGGCCTGGTCTTCGTCTCGGCCTCGGCGGGCGGCACCTACGACGGCTTCTCGCGCAAGGTCGCCTGGAGCCTCGGCACGCTGGGTCAGGGCGCCCAGCAGGCGCTGACCCTCACCGTGTCCGCGCCGTGCTCCGGCACGCAGGTGGTCAACGACACCTACGGCATCACCGGCGCGCCCGGAGGGACGGTGGCCGGGAGTCCGGCCGTGACCACGTCGCTCACCGCCCCGCCCACCACGCCGCTCGCGATCGTGCTTGCCTCCCAGGCCCTGGCGCCCACACCGCTCGTGACCGGGAACCGCGTGCGCCACACCGTCCAGCTCACCAACACCCTGGCCCAGGCGCGCCCCAACCTGCGCATGAGCTTCCAGCCGGGCTTGAGCTCGGACATCGTCCAGATCGTGGACACCGGCGGCGGCACCGTGACGGACTTCGGCGGCCTGAAGCAGTGGAACGGGACGATCGGGGCCAACGCCACCATCCAGATCGTTTGGGAAACCGCGATCAAAGAATGTCGGGGAGACGCGCCGTCCACGGAGGTCATGAACCGCGGCGTGTTCATCGTGGTGACCCACAAGTGCGGCGGCGGGCTGGGGTTCGCGACGCCGACGCGGTCGTTCCCGGTGGCCCCGCGGCCCGTCGCGATGCGCCTGGACTCCCCCAGCCACGGACCGGCGCAGACCTGGGCCTCGACCACCCCCAAGAGCACGCTCCTGGCGCGTCCGGGCGCCACGATTGACTTCGAGCTGCGCATGATCCACGCAGGGACCGAGACGCCGCCGGCCTGCCAGGCGAGCTTCAGCTTCCCCGCCGAGCTCGCTCCCGCGGGCGATCCTCCGTTCATCGGCTCGCCGCCGGCGGGGACGACCTGGGACCCAGGGACCCAGACCATCGCCTGGAGCGGGCAGCCTCCCGCGAACGACAGCGTGGTGGTGGCCTTCCGCGGCACCCTCGGTGGGTCGGCCTGCCTGGCGAGCCTGCAGGCGCCCGGGAGCTACGGCAACTGCGCGAACGCGCTGCTCCGCTCGCTCGACGTGGCCGGCGTGCCGGCGCCTCCCGCGGGCGCGCATCTGATCGGGCTTCAGACCAACGGCGGGCTGTGGGCCTGGCCGCCCGGCGGGTCGCAGTGGCAGCCGCTGCTGTGCGGGTCGTTCTACCAGCTGCGCGGCGTCGGGCGCACCCCCGATGGCACCCTGTGGGTGGCCGGCACGCCCACCTTCAGCCTCAACGCGGCGACGCTGGGTTTCCAGGTGTTCTCCAACGCCTTCCTTCAGACTCTCCAGATCGACTTCCCCTTCGACGTGGCCGGCGATCCGCGCGACTCCTCGGTGGTGTTCGTGGGCTACCAGACCGGACTGGGCCTGCGGGTGCGGCGCTACAACCCGCGCACCGGCGTGGTGACGAGCATCCTCAACGACACCAGCCCGCTCACCTTCGGAGTCGGCAACTCGGTCGTGGTGAGCCCCGACGGGGTCATCGGCGTCCAGTACCAGGGCGGCGTGCTGCGCATTGACCCGGCGAATCCAGCGGCCTACCAGGTGTTCACCGATCCCTCGGTGCCCCAGCTGAGCTCGCTCGGCCTGGATGGCGACGGCAACTACCTCGCGACCGAGGCCGGCGCGGGGACGCACCGGCTCGTCGGCGTGGACCGCACGAGCGGCGCCTACACGCCCTCGCTCGACCTGGCCCCCTACTTCGGTCCGGGCGCCAGGCTGGAGGGCGTGGCGGCGGCCGCGGGCCCGGACGTGTTCGTCGGCGCCTCGGATGGGGGCTTCGCCGTGGTCCACCGTGCGTCGGGCTCGACGGTGGAGGTGCTGCCGTCCCTCAACGGGTTCGACGACCTGCAGTTCGTGGAGAGCTCGACCACGGACGCGCCTCCGCCCCGCCCGGCGCCGGTGCCGACGGAGCTGCGGCTGCTGCCGGCGATGCCCAACCCGTTCCGGGCCGGCACCACGCTGCGCTTCACGCTCCCCCGCTCCGGCCCGGTGAGCCTCGAGGTCTTCGACCTGCACGGGCGCCGCGTGAACCGGCTGGTGCGCGGCGAGCGCGGGCCGGGCGAGCACGCGGTGGAATGGGATGGGCGCGATGCCGCGGGGAATCGGCTGGGCGCGGGGCTCTACCTGGCCCGGCTCACCTTCGGCGCCGAGTCGCGGCGCACCAAGGTGCTGCTGGCGCGGTAGGATGGAAGCGCCGCGGGTCCGGGCCGGCCTCGGGGCCACCGGGCCGGGCACGACGATTCCCGTTCCGCTCCCGCCCGCGCTGCGGTAGGGTTGCCGGCCACGCGCGCAGCGCGCGACCCACACCCCTTCGCGGACCACCGAGGCCGTCCGCATGGCGCTTCAGGCCGGCACCCGACTCGGGCCCTTCGAGATCAGCGCGCCGCTGGGCAAAGGCGGCATGGGCGAGGTCTATCGCGCGCGGGATACGCGCCTGGGGCGCGACGTCGCGGTCAAGGCGCTGCCCGACGCGTTCGCGCGCGACCCGGAGCGGCTCGCGCGTTTCGAGCGCGAGGCGCGGCTGCTGGCCGCGCTCAACCATCCCAACATCGCGGGCATCCACGGCCTGGAGGAGGTGAGCGGACACCCCTATCTGGTGCTCGAGTACGTCGAGGGCGACACGCTCGCCACGCGCGTCGCGCGGGGGGCGCTGCCGCCCGACGAGGCGCTCGAGGTGTGCGGCCAGATCGCGGCCGCGCTCGAGGCGGCGCACGAGAGCGGGATCGTCCACCGCGACCTGAAGCCGGCGAACGTCAAGCTCACCCCGGCGGGGACGGTCAAGGTGCTCGACTTCGGGCTCGCCAAGGGGGCCGCGGCGAGCGGCTCGGCGCCGGACCTCGACGTCTCGCAGTCGCCGACGCTCACCCATTCGCCGACCGTCGCCGGGGTGATCCTCGGCACCGCCGCCTACATGAGCCCCGAGCAGGCGCGCGGCAAGCCGCTGGACCGGCGCACCGACATCTGGTCGTTCGGCTGCGTGCTCTACGAGTGCCTGGCCGGCCGCCCGCTCTTCGAAGGCGAGACGGTCTCGGACCTGATCGCGAAGATCCTCGAGCGCGAGCCCGACTGGAGCGCGCTCCCGCCGGCCGTGCCGGCGCGGGTGCGCGAGCTGCTGCGGCGCTGCCTCGAGAAGGACGCGAAGAAGCGGCTGCGGGACATCGGCGACGCGCGGATCGAGATCTAGGAGACCCTCGCCACGCGCGCCTCCGCGCCGCGGGTCGCGGCGG
>JBBIHL010000166.1:0-6803 GCA_037447075.1 Candidatus Eiseniibacteriota bacterium
CGCGCATTCCGGTGCGCGCGCCGTTGACGGGCGCGCAGAAGAGCCCGGGGAATCTAGGCGAGCGCTGCACAGGCGTCAAGCGCGCCGCGCTCGACGAGCGCGCCGGCTCGCGCCGGGGCGCGGACGAGCGCCGGCCGGCCCGCGCGCGTCGGCGCTCATCTTTGGACCGCCTCTGCGCCGCATGCTAGACTCCGCTACCTTTTTCGACGCGCGAGATCCGGACTGCGGGGAGGCGAGTTGGGGCGACGGAGCAAGCGTGAACTCTTCGTTCAGTATTGGCTGCCGGTGCTCCTCTACGTGTGCCTCATCTTCGCGCTCTCCAGCCAGTCGAACCTGAAGCCCCCGCTCGACTTCGCGTACTCCGACAAGCTCGCGCATGCGCTGGAATACGCCATCCTCGGGCTGCTGCTCGCCCGCGCGGTGCGGGCGGCGGCCATGCTGGAATGGCCGCTGACCGCGGCCCTGCTGGCCTTGAGCCTGGGGATGATCGTGGGGGTGGCGGACGAGCTCTTCCAGTCCGCGATCCCGGGACGGGACTCGAGCGCCTTCGACTTCATGGCCGACGCGGTGGGACTGGCGCTGGGTCAGCTGGTCTACGTCGCGCTGGCGCGGGATTGAGGCGCGGGCACGCCGAGCTCGCGCCCCGCTGGACTCCGGCGCAAGGAGACCCATGGCGGAGAGATACCAGGCCCCGCGAGGCACGCGCGACCTGCTGCCCGGGGAGTGCGAACGCTGGCAGTGGGCCGAGGCGCGCGCGCGCGAGGTGCTCGGGCGCTACGGCTATCGCGAGATCCGCACCCCGCTGTTCGAGGACTACGAGCTGTTCGCGCGCACCTCGGGCGAGTCGAGCGAGGTGGTCCAGAAGGAGATGTACCGCTTCCGCGACCTGAAGGGGCGTGAGCTCGCCCTGCGGCCCGAGGGGACGGCCAGCGTCTGCCGCGCCTACCTGGAGCGTGGCCTGGGGGGGCAGGGGCGCGTCCATCGGCTCTGGTATTCGGGACCGATGTTCCGCTACGGCCGACCCCAGAAGGGGCGTTTCCGCCAGTTCTGGCAGGTGGGCGCCGAGATCATCGGAAGCGCCTCGCCACAGGCGGACGTTGAGGCCATCGCCCTGTTCATGGACCTCTACGGGGCCTGGGGGCTCGGCGGGCTCCACGTGCGGGTGAACAGCCTGGGCACTCCTGCCACCCGACGCGACTACGGGGCGCGGCTGCGGGAATGGCTCGCGCCGGTGCTGGATCGGTTGAGCGAGGAGTCGCGCCAGCGGTTGGAGACGAACCCCCTGCGCGTCCTGGACGCCAAGGACCCGGCGGAGCAGGCCATCCTGGCCGGCCGGGAAGGGAACCTCCCTCCCATGCCGCGGCTGCTGGACTGCCTGGACGAGGAGAGCCGCGCGCACTGGCAGGCGGTGCTCCGGGGCCTGGAGAATCTGGGAATCGGCTACGAGGTGGACCACGGCCTGGTCCGGGGCCTGGACTACTACACCCGCACCGCCTTCGAGGTGCACGACGCATCGCTGGGGGCGCAGAGCCAGCTGGGCGGAGGCGGCCGCTACGACGGCCTGATCGAGGCGCTGGGCGGGCCGCCCACCCCGGCGGTGGGGTTCTCGATCGGGCTGGACCGCACCCTGATGGTGCTGGAGGCGCGGGGCCTGGGCGCCCGGGCGCCGGCCAGCGCGGTGTTCGTGGTGGCGATGGACGCGACGCGGGACGAGGCCGCCCGCCTGGTGCGCGAGCTGCGGCGCGAGTTCGCGGCGGACTGGGACCTGGAAGCCCGCGGCCTGGGTGCCCAGATGAAGGCCGCCGACCGTGTCGGGGCGACCCTGGTGGTGCTGCTCGGCGAGGAGGAATGGAAGAGGGGCGAGGTGGTGCTCAAGGACCTCAAGACCGGAACGCAGCGAACCGTGGCGCGCGCGCGCCTGACCGAAACCCTGCGCCACACGCTGGCGGGCAGGGAGGAGACGCACACCCGATGAGCGAGGCCGGCCCGCTGCCGCTCGAGGACCTGGGCGACTGGCGTCGCAGCCACACCTGCGGCGCGCTGCGCCTGGAGCACGCGGGGCTCGACGCCACGCTGATGGGCTGGGTGCACCGGCTGCGCGACCACGGCGGCGTGCTGTTCGTGGACCTGCGCGACCGCTACGGCATCACCCAGGCGGTCTTCCGTCCCGAGAGCGGCGGCCCCGCGCTGATCGCGCGCGCCGCGCGCCTGGGCAACGAGGACGTGATCGCGGTGCGCGGCAGGGTGATGAAGCGGCCCGCGGACTCGATCAACCTGGCGCTCGACACCGGTCACGTGGAGCTGGACGCGCGCGAGCTCAAGGTGCTGGCGCAGTCCGCCCCGCTGCCGTTCCAGGTCAACGAGGAGCAGCACCTGGCCGGCGAGGACCTGCGGCTCAAGTACCGCTACCTCGACCTGCGGCGGCCGGAGGTGGCGGCGGTGATGGAGCTACGCCACCGCGTCATGCAGGTGGCGCGCCGCTACCTTTCGAGCCAGGGCTTCATGGAGGTGGAGACGCCCCTGCTCGTCAAGCCGACGCCCGAAGGGGCGCGCGACTACATCGTGCCGAGCCGCGTCCACCCCGGGAAGTTCTTCGCGCTGCCGCAGTCCCCCCAGCTCTACAAGCAGACCCTGATGATCGCCGGGTTCGACCGCTACTTCCAGATCGCCCGCTGCCTGCGCGACGAGGACCTCCGAGCCGACCGCCAGCCCGAGCACACCCAGATCGACCTGGAGATGAGCTTCGCCTCCGAGGAGGACGTGTTCACTGCGGTCGAAGGGCTGTTCCAGGCGCTGTGGAGGGAATGCATGGGGGTGGAGCTGGCGACCCCGTTCCCCAGGCTCCTGTTCCGCGAGGCGATGAGCCGGTTCGGCTCCGACAAGCCCGACACCCGCTTCGGCCTGGAGTTCACGGACGTGACCTCGCTGTGCGCGCGCTCGCCCCGCAACGTGATCGCCGGCGGCGCCAAGGCGGCGGGAGGCGTGGGGGTCGCGCTGGTGCTGCCGGGCGGCGCCGAGGTGTCCGGCACCCAGCTGCGCAAGTACGAGGACGTGGTCAAGGCGGCCGGCGGGGGCGGGCTCACCTTCTTCAAGCTCCTGCCGGCCGAGCGCGCCAAGCAGGAGGTGATCTTCCCGGGCGCGCTCCTGGACGAGTTCATCGCCGCGGTGCGCGCGCAGGAGGGCGATGCCGTGCTCTTCACCAGCGGCCCGTGGGAGGCGACCCTCAAGGCGCTCGGGGTGCTGCGCGCCCAGCTCGGCCAGCCGCTGCTCAAGGGCCGGGACCCCGAGTGGGAGTTCCTGTGGGTGCGGCAGTTCCCGCTCTTCGAGTGGGACGCCGAGCGCCGGGGCTGGGCGCCGCGGCATCACATGTTCACGATGCCCAACCCCGAGCACCTCGACGACTTGGAGCGCGACCCCGCCAAGGTGATCGGCCAGCTCTACGACCTGGTCCTGAACGGCAACGAGCTGTGCTCGGGCTCGATTCGCATCCACCGCACCGACGTCCAGGAGCGGGTGATGAAGGTGATCGGGCTGTCGCGGGAGCAGGCCTACGAGAAGTTCGGCTTCCTGCTCGACGCCTACCGCTACGCCTCCCCGCCGCACGGCGGCGTGGGCCTGGGCCTCGACCGCATCGTGATGCTCATGGCCAACCGCGACAGCCTGCGCGACGTGATCGCCTTCCCCAAGACGGCGAGCCAGACCTCGCTTATGGACGGCTGCCCCGGCGAGGTGGACGAGGCCACCCTGCGGGAGCTGGGGCTGGGGTTCACGTTCAGGCGGTAGGTGCCCCCAAAACACGGCCGGCCCGGAGCGTGAACCGGGCCGGCGCTGGGTTCCAGGGCTTTGGGGTGGGGGTCAGCGACCAGCTGGCTACGCCCTGGAGTGGAAGCTCGGAGCGCGTGATGGGGCGATGGCTTGGCGGGGGGGTGCCCAATCCAGGGGCCTTCTCGGGTGCCTCACGCGTTGCCTCCGGGTTGCGGGTGGGGCCTCGGTCTCGCTGAACCTCGACCCTTCTGCGTTACACCCAGGGCAATTGCCGTACCGTCCGGCCGGAGGCCGGCATTGCGCGATGCCCGAGGTCCGCCCTGGGCACGTCTCGTTCCGGCAGCCACTTTGTCCTTCTCCCCGCGGGGCGCACTCCGGCCGTTGCAGGTTACAACGCCGTCCCGCCCGGCCGGCGAGCCGAAGCTGCGTGACGCCACCCGGCTCCTGCGGCAAGGACCGCAAGGCGCTTCCACAGCCTCTCCGGCCCGCCGCCCTATGGCGGGCTTCCGCCCTCTGCTATAACTCCACCGCCCATGGAGCTGCTGGAGTCCCACCTCGACACGCAGAGCGCCGAGTTCAAGGCCAACGCCGAGCACCACCGGGCGCTGGCCCGCGAGCTGCGCGAGCGCCTGGAGCAGGTGAAGAAGGGGGGCGACCCGGAGCTGCTCGAGAAGCACCGCGCCCGCGGCAAGCTGTTCGTGCGCGAGCGCCTCGAGCGCCTGCTCGACCCCGGGACTCCCTTCCTGGAGCTTTCCCCGCTCGCGGCCCACGGGCTCTACGGCGACGAGGCGCCGTGCGCGGGCATCGTGACCGGGGTGGGCGTGGTGCACGGACGCCAGGTCATGGTGGTGGCCAACGACGCCACGGTGAAGGGCGGCACCTACCTGCCCCTCACCGTGAAGAAGCACGTGCGCGCCCAGGAGGTGGCGCTCGAGAACCGCCTGCCCTGCATCTACCTGGTGGACTCGGGCGGCGCCTTCCTGCCCCTGCAGGCCGAGGTGTTCCCCGACCGCGACCACTTCGGCCGCATCTTCTACAACCAGGCGCGCATGTCGGCGCTGGGCATCCCGCAGATCGCCGCGGTGATGGGCTCGTGCACCGCCGGCGGGGCCTACGTCCCCGCCATGAGCGACGAGGCCATCATCGTCAAGGGCGAGGGCACCATCTTCCTGGGCGGCCCGCCGCTGGTGAAGGCGGCGACCGGCGAGGAGGTGAGCGCCGAGGAGCTGGGCGGCGCGGACGTGCACACCCGCATCTCGGGCGTGGCCGACCACTTCGCCCTGGACGACGCGCACGCGCTGGAGATGGTGCGCGACGTGGTGGCGCACCTCAACACCGTCAAGCGCGTGGACCTGGACGTGGCCGAGCCCGAGCCCCCGCGTTACGACCCGCAGGAGCTCTATGGGGTGATTCCCTCCGACCCGCGCAGGAGCTACGACGTGCGCGAGGTGATCGCGCGGCTGGTGGACGGCTCCCGGCTGCACGAGTTCAAGGCCCGCTACGGCACCACGCTGGTGTGCGGGTTCGCCCGGCTGCACGGCTACCCGATCGCGATCCTCGCCAACAACGGCGTCCTGTTCAGCGAGTCGGCGCTCAAGGCCACGCACTTCATCGAGCTGGCGGCCCTGCGGCGCATCCCCCTGCTCTTCCTGCAGAACATCACCGGCTACATCGTGGGCAAGCAGTACGAGCACGGCGGCATCGCCAAGGACGGTGCCAAGATGGTGCACGCCGTGGCCAACGCCCAGGTGCCGCGCTTCACGGTGATCGTGGGCGGGTCCTTCGGGGCGGGGAACTACGGGATGTGCGGGCGCGCCTACCAGCCGCGCTTCCTGTTCATGTGGCCCAACGCGCGCATCAGCGTGATGGGGGGCGAGCAGGCGGCCAGCGTGCTGGCCACCGTGAAGCGGGCGCAGCTCGAAGGCCGGGGCCGGAGCTGGAGCGCCGAAGAAGAGCAGGAGTTCAAGCGCCCGATCCTGGACAAGTACGAGGCCGAGGGGAACCCCTACTACTCGACGGCAAGGCTTTGGGACGACGGCATCCTCGACCCCGTGGAGACGCGCAACGTGCTGGCGCTGTGCCTCTCCGCGGCGCTCAACGCGCCGGTGCCCGAGGCGGGGTTCGGCGTGTTCCGGATGTGAAGGGGCCGGCGATGGGCGGTCCTGTGATCGAGGTCGAGCGGCGCGGCCCGGTGGCCCGCGTGTGGCTCGACCGGCCCGAGCAGCACAACACGCTGAACGACGAGCTGGTGCGCGCCATCGCGGCGACCTTCCACGAGCTCGCCCACGACGCCTCGGTGCGCGTCGTGGTGCTGGGCGGACGGGGGGCCTCGTTCTGCGCCGGGGTGGACATCTCGCAGATGAAGGCCTCCGGCCAGGCGAGCTTCGAGCAGAACCTGCGCGAGGCCGAGACCCTGGCCGGGATGTTCGCGGCCGTGGCCGACTTCCCCAAGCCGGTCATCGTGCGCGCCCACGGCAGCGTGTTCGGGGGCGGCGTGGGCCTGGTGTGCGCCGGCGATCTGGCGGTGGCCGCGGAGGACGCGCGCTTCGGCCTCACCGAGGTGCGGCTCGGCATCCTGCCGGCGCTGATCAGCCCCTACGTGATCCGCCGCCTGGGCGACCGCCAGGCCCGCGAGCTGATGCTGACGGGCGAGCGCTTCGACGCGCCGCGCGCGCTGCAGGTGGGGCTGGTGAGCTACGTGCGGCCGCCGGCCGAGCTGGACGCGCTCATCGAGGAGCGCGCCCGGGCGCTGCTCCACGGCGCTCCGGGGTCGCAGGCGCGCATCAAGACGCTGCTGGAGCTGTACGCGGATTCCACCTGGGAGGAGTACCGGAGCGCGCTGCCGCGGACGCTGGCCGAGGTGCGCGCGGGAGAGGAGGCCAAAGATGGGCTCACGGCGTTCTTCGAGAAGCGGGAGCCGGTGTGGAAGGGCCGCTGATCGCGGTCCCCGGCTCGTTCACGGGGCGCGCGGACGTCGGCCCGGGGACCGAGGCCTTGGCGCGTTTGCTGGGCGAGCCGGAGATCGTGGAAGCCGACGT
>JBBIHL010000167.1:0-6748 GCA_037447075.1 Candidatus Eiseniibacteriota bacterium
GGCCCGCGGCCGGGGCTGGCGCTGTGGCTGGTGGGGGCCGCGTCCGCCGGGGCGCTGGCGCTGAGCCTGGCGCTGGGGATCGGCCGGGGGTTGGGTCTCTGGTGAGCTTTCCGGGCCTGCGAGCGAGCTGGGAGGCGACCTGAGTCTGATATGGGCGACCCTTCGTGGATGTGGGGGCCACGATCGCCGTCCGGATGCGCTGATTCATCGCGTCCGGCGAGACCACGTGGCATGGATGCGACTTCTTGATCTCTTGGCCGGCGGCGCTATACGGACTGACGATGAAGCACACCGGGACGAGCTAGCGCCATTCCCACTCCTCTGTTTCCCACAGGGTCGGTGGCGGAAAGGCGGTGAGCCGATCGTCGCCCCGGGCGGCCATGGTGGCAAATGCGCCGGTCCACCCGGCGCGCGACCGCCGTGCGTGGCGCATAATTGGGGTACCGACCCCGATCTCGACTTGGACCGCCGACCCCAGCCGTTTGGCCCGCCCCGCGCGGATCAGGGCGCTCGTCGGCTTCCTCCGGCGGAGTGTCTGCGTTTTCAACGGAAGTCACCTCCCCTGCGATCACCATCGAATCACAGCCGTCCGGAGAGCCAACCGCCACGGCCCCCCTGCGCTCTGTGCCACCGTGCGCTGCAGCGCCGCCCAGCCAACGTCCGCCTCGGCGTGGATGGACGCCATCTACGACTCGGCGACGTGGCTCAAGGAGCCCGACAGTGCAAGCAGGGGGCGACCGGCACCGGTGGCGGATCGAGCGCGATGCGCCAGCGCTCAACGTTCTCTCGCCGGGTCTTCCAAGGCGTGCTGCAAGGGCTGTCACTTGGTTTCGGTGCCCGGGCTGTACTCTGTTCGGGCCGGGCGCGGCCTCCATGCCGCTCCTCGCTTCGGAGCCTGATGAATCGAGGCTGGCTAAGCATCCGCAGGGTCTGCTAGCCTGCTGGCATGACGCACATCGCAGACATCTACGGTGGTCTCCATCCGCGTGACGTGCCCTGCTACCGTGTCCCAGAAGCGGCGCGCTATCTCGGGTTGCCCTCCTCGACCCTGCGCGCATGGACGTTCGGCCAGAGGAGCCGAGGCCAGCGCTTCCACCGCGTGATCGGGCCGCAAGACCCTGTAAACGGCCTGCTCTCTTTCACTAATCTGGTCGAGGCCCACGTCCTTTCATCGTTGAGGTCCCACTATCGGATTCCGTTGCCGCGCATTAGGCGTGCTCTCGCATACCTGTCCAAGATCACAGACAAGAAGCGGCCGCTTGCCGACCTGCCGCTGATGACCGACGGTGCAAGCCTGTTTGTCCGTGCCTATGGCGAGGGCATGCTCGATGCCTCGTCATTGGGCCAGTTCACGATGGAAGCGATCGTGAAAGCCTACCTGAAGCGCGTTGAAGCCGACGAGAGCGGAGTTATCCGGTTCTATCCGTTCACGCGAAAGGCCGCGTCTGTCGAGCTTCCAGACCTCGAGCAACACCCTAGGACCATAGTGATCGATCCGCGGATCTCATTCGGGAAGCCTGTCATCGCCCGCACGAATATCCGCACTGCCATAATCTGGCAGAGGTACCTTGCTGGGGAATCCGTAGAAAGCCTGGCGGCCGACTACGACAGGCCGTTGCTTGAGATCGAAGAAGCGATCCGCTGCGAAGCATTGGCCGCCGCCTGACGAGCCTACCTACTTCGTCGATGCCTCTTTGGGGCATCGCCTCGCCAGGCATCTGCGCTCGAAGGGAATGAAGATCGTTGAGCACGATCAGGTATTCGCTCAAGGGACCGAAGATTCGGTGTGGCTCACCCGGGCGGGCAGTGAGGGCTGGATCGTGCTGACGAAGGACCAGAGCATTCGATACTCGCCTGCTGAACTGAGCGCAGTCAGGCGCGCCCGCGTGGGGCAGTTCGTGCTTGTGACCGGGAATCTCACGGCCGGCCAGATGGCTGACGCGTTCATTGCGGCCCGACCAGCTATGGAGAGAATCGCTCGAAGAGCTCCGAGACCGTTCGTCGCACGCGTGACCAGGGAAGGGAAGGTATCCCAGGTCCGGTCCCTCTAGACCCCCCGAGGAACAGGGCTGCCCATCGGCGGAGTATAGGGTACTTACGAGGCACCAATCTCCGCCGTGTGAGCCGCCCGCGCTGCCGCTCGACGCCGCGCTTGCGGCCTACCCGCCCTCCCCCACCCTCCGCTGCAGCGCCGCCCAGCGCGCGTCCACCTGGGCCTGGATGGCCGCCACCTGCGGCTCGGTGAGGTGGCGGAAGCGGCCCTGGCGCCGCAGGTAGGGGGCGACCGGCGCCACGGGGGGATCGAGCGTGAGGCGCCAGCGCTCGCCGTTTTCCACCTCCACCAGCGGGAACACCCGGCAGCGGACCGCCAGGCGCGAGAGCGCGATGGTCTCCTCGTCCTCCGACTTCCAGCCGGGCGGGCAGGGCGCCAGGATGTGGATGAAGCGGGTGCCGCGCACGTGCTTCGCCTTCTGCACCTTGGCGATGAGGTCGTCCGGGTAGGCCACGGTGGCGGTGGCGGCGTAGGGGATGCGGTGCGCGGCCATGATGGCCAGCATGTCCTTCTTGGGGTGCGACTTCGGCACCGGCGCCGGCGTGGTGGTGGTCCAGGCGCCCCAGGGGGTGGCCGAGGAGCGCTGGATGCCGGTGTTCATGTAGGCCTCGTTGTCGTAGCAGCAGTAGAGGAAGTCCTCGTTGCGCTCGGCGGCGCCGGAGAGCGCCTGCAGGCCGATGTCGAAGGTGCCGCCGTCGCCCGCCCACGCCACCACCGTGGTCTCGCGGTCCCCGCGCATCTCCAGCGCGGCCTTGATGCCCGAGGCCACCGAGGCGCCGGTCTCGAACGCGGTGTGGTAGAGCGGCACGTGCAGCGAGGTCTGGGGCCAGGGTCCGGCGATGATGGACCAGCAGCAGGCGGGCAGCGCCACGATGGTGCGCTCGCCCAGCGCCTTCAGCACCATGCGCATGGCGAGCGCCGCTCCGCAGCCCGGGCAGGCGAGGTGCCCGGAGTCGAGCAGCTCCTCGCGGGGGATGCGGTCCTTGATCATCATCTGGCTCATGGCTTCACCCCCACCCACTGGTCCTCGCGCGCGGGGGCGCCGTTGCGCGCGTCCGCCGCCCGCGTGCGGTCCACGCACTCGCCGATCACGGCGGGCGTGACGTCGCGGCCGCCCAGCCCGATGACGTAGCCCTCCAGGCGCGGCCTCCGCTCGGCGGGCAGGTCGTAGAGGGCCGAGCGGATCTCCTCGGCGAAGATGCCGCCGTGCCCGGGGGAGAGGTTGCGGTCGAGCACCGCCACCCGGGGCACGCCGGCCAGCGCCAGCCGCAGCTCCTCGGTGGGGAAGGGGCGGAACATCTTCACCTTGAGCAGCCCCACCCGCTCGCCGCGCGCGCGCCGCTGGTTCACCACGTGGCGCGCGGTGGAGGTCACGGTCCCGGAGGTGACCAGCACCGTGTCCGCGCCCTCGGTCTGGTAGCGCTCGACCGCGCCGTAGCGGCGCCCGAAGCGGCGGCCCCACTCCTCGTCCACCTCGCGGAACACCTGCCGCGCCTGGTCCATGGCCTCCTGCTGGCGCAGCCGCATCTCCATGTAGACCCCGGGCGGCGCCAGGGCCCCGAAGGCGCGCGGGTCGTCCACGTCCAGCTTGAGCCGCGCCTCGCGCCGCGGCAGGAACGCGTCCACCTCCCCGGCCTCCGGCAGGTCCACCGGCTCCGAGGTGTGGGAGAGGAAGAACGCGTCGAGCACCACCATCACCGGCAGGTCCACCGCCTCGGCCAGCCTGAAGGCCTGCACCGTGGTGTCGAGCACCTCCTGGTTGGTCTCGCAGTAGAGCTGGATCCAGCCGGTGTCGCGCTGGGCCAGCGTGTCGTTCTGGTCGGTCCAGATGGACCAGCCCGGCGCCAGCGCCCGGTTGATGTCGGCCATGACCACGGGGTGCCGGCCGGCGGCCGCCCAGTGCAGCAGCTCGTGCATCAGCGCCAGCCCCTGCGACGAGGTGGCGGTGAAGGTGCGCACCCCGGCGGCGGAGGCCCCGATGCAGGCCGCCATGGCCGAGTGCTCGGACTCCACCTTGATGAAGCGTGCCGCGAGCTCGCCCTGGGCGCACATCTCGGCCAGCTCCTCCACGATCTGGGTCTGGGGGGTGATCGGGTAGGCGGCGATGACCTCGGCCCGCGCCAGCTTCACGCCCCACGAGACCGCGTGGTTGCCCATCAGCACCTTCTTCACAGGCCCTCCCGCGTCATGGTGATGGCGCCGCGCGGGCATTCCTCCGCGCACACCCCGCAGCCCTTGCAGTAGTCGTAGGCGATGGTGAAGCCCGCGCCGTCGCCGCGGGAGATCGCCACGTCCGGGCAGTAGATCAGGCACAGCTCGCACGCGTTGCACACGCCGCAGTTGAAGCAGCGCCGCGCTTCGGCCAGCGCGTCCGGCGGCCGCAGCCCGTGGTTGGCCTCGGCGAAGGTGCGGCGGCTGTGCTCGGCCGGCAGGAAGCGGTCCAGGTGGCGCGGCGCCCGCGCGAAGTGCGCCAGGTTGAGCTGCTCGAAGCGCACCACCTCGTTCACCGGCTCGGCGCGCCGCACCGGGTCGTCCTCGCGCCAGCGCGTCATGCTCAGGTTGCCCTGCGGGCCCAGGCGCAGCTCGCGCAGGTCCACGCCGTCGGTCGCCTCGCCCGCGCGCATGCGCAGGAAGCGGTCAATGCCGATGGCGGCCCGCTTTCCCGAGCCGATGGCGTAGGCCACGGTGTGGGGCTCCTCGATGATGTCGCCGCCCGCCCACACCGCGGTGCGGCTGGTGGCGCCCAGCGGGTTCACGCGCACCGCCGGACCGTTGCGGCGCACGTCCCCGGGGAGGAAGTCCAGGTCGGGCTCCTCGCCCAGGGCGGTCAGCACTGTGTCGGCGGCCAGGAAGAAGCCGCTGTCCGCCAGCGTCTCGGGCCGGCGGCGGCCGGAGGCGTCGGGCTCGCCCAGTGTCATGCGCACGCAGTCCAGCCCCACCACCTGCGGGGCGGGCGTGCGCCCCTCCAGCGCGCCGAACATGGCCTCGAGCGCCTCCAGCGGCTCGTCCTCGTGCGGGTGGACGCTGGCGCGGACGGCGACCGGCGCCGCGAGGAACAGGAACTTCACGCCCTCCATCAGCGCCTCCTCCACCTCCTCGCGGTTGGCCGGCATCTCCTCGCGGCCGCGCCGGTAGAGCACCGTGACCTCGGCGCCCAGCCGCAGGGCGGTGCGGGCGCAGTCCATGGCGGTGTTGCCCCCGCCCACCACCACCACGCGCGGGCCCACCGGCGGGCGGCGGCCGCGGTTCACCTCGCGCAGGAAGTCGAGGCCGGGGAGCACCCCGCCCGCGTCCTCGCCCGGGATGCCGAGCCGGCGCGAGCGCTGGACGCCGGCGGCGACGAACACGGCGTCGTGGCGCTCCAGGTCGGCGTAGGGGAGGTCCTGGCCCACCCGCACCCCGCAGCGGATCTGCACGCCCAGCGCGCGCAGGCGGTCCACCTCGCCGGCCAGGACCGACTTGGGCAGCCGGTACTCGGGGATGCCGTAGCGCAGGACGCCCCCGGGCTCGGGCTCGGCCTCGTAGACCGTCACCTCGTAGCCCAGGCGCACCAGGTGGTAGGCGCACGAGAGCCCCGCGGGCCCCGAGCCCACGATGCCCACCGACTCGTCGCGCGTGCGCGGCGCGGCCTCGGGCAGGGGCGCTTCGAGCGCGCGGTCGCCGAGCATGCGCTCCACCGCGTGGATCGAGACGGCGGCGTCGAGCTTCGCGCGGTTGCAGGCGATCTCGCAGGGGTGGTAGCAGACGCGGCCGGTCACGGCGGGGAGCGGGTTCTCCCGCAGCAGCAGCTCGCACGCCTCGTCCAGCCGGTTCTCGCGCAGCAGGTTCATGTAGCCCTCGATGTCGATCCCCACCGGGCACCCCTGGTTGCACGGGGCCACCTTGTCCTGGAAGAGGGGCCGGATGTACTTCCAGGAGCCCGTGGGGTTGACGCGGGTGGAGGTGAGGCTCACGGCCACGGGCGGGACGCCGTGGTCGAAGTCGGTGAGCTCGCGGGGTTCAGGCATCGGCGGCCTCCCTGGACAGGGTGGGGTCCGGCCGCGCCGCCGCCGGCGCGGGGGCGGCCGCCTCGAGCTCCCCCTGCAGGGTGGCCGCCGCCTCGCGCGCCGCGGCCACGTTCTCCTCCGCCCGGACCGGGACCTCCTCGGTGATGGCCGCGCACACCGCGTCGAGCCCCACCAGCCCCGAGAACGCCGCGAAGGCGCCCAGGATGGCGGTGTTGACGATGGGCTGGGTCTTGGAGCCCAGGCCGTGGCGGCGGGCGATGGCGCTGGCGTCCACCGTGGCCACGCGGAAGCGGCGGGCCAGCTCCGCGTAATGGCCGGCGGGCCGCTCGGAGTTGATCAGGATGCTCCCGCCCGGCTTGAGCCCGCCGGTCACGTCCACCGCCTGGACCAGCGTGGGGTCGAGCACGATCAGGTCGTCGGGCTCGGTGACCTCGCAGCGCAGCAGGATGGGTCCGTCGGAGACGCGCAGGAAGGCGGTGACCGGGGCCCCGCGGCGCTCCACCCCGAAGGCGGGGAAGGACTGCACCGACTTGCCCTCCAGGAACAACGCCGAGGCCAGCACCTTGGAGGCAATCACGGCGCCCTGCCCGCCGCGGCCGTGGATGCGCAGCTCCCGCATGAGCGTCCCCTGGGGGAAAGACGGTTCGACCCCGCCAGGCGGTGGGGCATGGGGCGTGCCAGGCGCCAT
>JBBIHL010000168.1:0-3958 GCA_037447075.1 Candidatus Eiseniibacteriota bacterium
GCTACCACCACTTCTACGGCGACTCGCTGCGGGTCGAGTGCCCCACGGGGTCGGGGCGGCTCATGAACCTGAAGGAGGTGGCGCAGGAGATCGCGGGGCGGCTCTCGCGCATCTTCCTCCCGGACGGCGATGGGCGGCGCCCGTGCCACGGCGACGAGCCGCGCTACGCCGACGACCCCAACTGGCGCGACCTGGTGCTGTTTCACGAGTACTTCCACGGCGACACCGGCCGCGGCGTGGGGGCGAGCCACCAGACCGGCTGGACCGCGCTCGTGACCCGCTGCATCGAGCACAACGCGCGCGGCGTTCCGGCCGAGGCGTCGCTGGAGAGCGGGGAGTGGGCGGAGCCGGTGCGGCGGAAGTAGCGGCGGGGCAGGCGGAATCGCCTCGCGTCCCCGCCGCGTCGCGCCTGCTCTCGCCCGCCGCCGCGCTGCGCCGCCACTGGCCCGAGTACCTCATGGAGGCCGCCGGGATCGGCCTCTTCATGGTCTCGGCCTGCGGCTTCGGGGCGCTGCTCGAGCATCCCGCCTCGCCCGTTCGCATGGCCTTGCCCGACGCGGCGGTGCGCCGAGCGCTCATGGGCGCCGCCATGGGGCTGACCGCGATCGGCATCATCTACTCGCCGTGGGGGAAGCAGTCGGGCGCCCACATCAACCCCGCGGTCACGCTGGCCTTCCTGCGGCTGGGCAAGGTGGCCCCGGCCGACGCCGCCTTCTACGCGCTGGCGCAGTTCCTGGGCGGGGCGGCCGGCGTGTGGCTCGTGGTCGCGGCGCTCGGTCGCTGGGTCTCCGACCCGCCCGTGAGCTACGTGGCCACGCTTCCCGGTCCGGCCGGCCCGTGGGCGGCGTTCGCGGCCGAGGTGCTCATCACCTTCATCCTCATGAGCGTGATCCTGCGCGTCTCCAACGCGCCTCGCTGGGCCCGCTGGACGGGGCTGTGCGCCGGCGTGCTGGTGGCGGCCTACATCACCGTGGAGGCCCCGGTCTCCGGCATGAGCATGAACCCGGCGCGCAGCTTCGCCTCGGCGCAGGCCGGTCGGCTGTGGGGCCACCTGTGGATCTACTTCACCGCGCCGCCGCTCGGCATGCTGATCGCCGCCGAGCTCTACCGCCTCGCGCGCCGGCCCGCGGCGTGCGCCAAGCTGCACCACCAGAACGACCGGCGCTGCATCCACTGCGGCGCGAACGGCGGGTGGGGGTAGGACCGGAGCGACCCGACCGCCATCCCGCGGCTGGCTGTGCCAGCCCGGCCGCAATCCGTCATTGAGAACATGACGACGTGGTGCTAGCGTCGCCGGCGTAGAAGCAAAGCTGCTGTTGCGCGCGGGGAAGGTTCGCCTGGCGCCCTCAGCCGGGGGGCAGAGTCGGCCAGGGGGATGCGATGGATCCAGCTCGATCCCGCCAACCACGGTCCCATCCTCTCCGTCTCCTCGCCGTCTCGGCGCTCCTCACCGCCGCCGGGCCGATGCCGCGGGCCGCCCAGGCCCAGTCCGGCACCCCTGTCACCTGCGCTGACTTCCGCACGGGCACGGGGCTGGAGGTCTTTGCCGAGCGGGTCACGGCCTCGGGCCAGGTGCACGCGGAGTGGACGCCCGACCCGGCGCGGCTGTGCGCCGGGACCGCGCATGAGTACAGCTTCAACCTGGTGAGCGACGGTGCAGGCGGGGCGCTGGTCGCCTGGGTGCAGAGCGGTGCGGACGGCGCGGACCTGTTCCTGCAGCACCTGGGTGCGGACGGCAGCGTGGCCCCGGGATGGCCGGTCGGCGGGCTGGCGCTATGCACTGCGGCGCATGACCAGTATGGGCCGTGGCTGGCGGCCGACGGTGCGGGTGGAGCGTGGGTGGTGTGGGAGGACTATCGCAGTGGGCGCGGCGCGATCTTCGCGAGCCACGTGAGCGGGAGCGGCGAGCGGTTGCAGGGTATTCCCCCGGACGGCATCGCGGTGTGCGACGCGGCGCTGGATCAGAGCGGGGCCGCAGTCTTCAGCGACGGCAGCGGCGGCGGCGTGATCGTGGTGTGGCAGCAGCGCGCGGTCGGCCCGGCGCGGCTGCGGGCGCAGCGGCTGGCGCCGGATGGCGCGCGGGCGTGGGCGGAGGCCGGGGTGGCGCTCACCGCCGGTGATGCCGCGCAGTCGAGCCCGGTGCTGGCGAGTGATGGCGCAGGCGGGGCGCTGGTGGTGTGGGAGGAGCGGCGCGAGGGCGGGGTTCCCCGGCTCCACGCCACCCGCATCACCACAGGCGGTGCCATCGCCGCCGGCTGGCCAGGCGAGGGGCTGGCGCTGTGCGCCGCAGCGGGGGCGCAGCGTCATGCGGTGGTGGCGGCCGACGGCGCGGGCGGGGCGGTGGTGGCGTGGTACGACTTGCGGGCCGGCAGCGGCGACATCTATGCGCAGCGGGTCACCGCCGAGGGTGCCATCGCCGCCGGGTGGCCGGCGGACGGGGTGGCGGTCTGCGACGATCCGGGCGAGCAGTATGGGCCCGCCATGCTTCCCGACGGTGCCGGCGGCGCGTTCGTGGCGTGGGAGGACTACCGGGGCGGGGAGGATGGCGACATCTACGCCACGCGCGTGACGGCGCAAGGCGCGCTCGCCGCGGGTTGGCCCACGCAGGGCGTCGTGCTGTGCGCCACCCCCGAGGCGCAGTCCTCGCCCGCGCTGGCATCGGATGGCGAAGGGGGTGCGATCGCCACCTGGAACGATGCGCGCAGCGCGGGGCTGGCGGTGTTCCAGTCCGTCGCCTGGTCATCGGGGCCGCAGCCGGCGCTGGTGAGCGCCGAGGCCAGCCTGGAGCGGGTGCGGCTCACCTGGCACGTGCCTGCGGGCAGCGCCTTCCAGGCCACGGTGATGCGCAGCGGGGAGGGCGCCGAGCTGGCGCCGGTGGGTGAGGTGGCGGCCGACGCGCAAGGGATGTTGCGCTACGAGGACCGTGAGGTGAAGCCCGGGGCGCGCTACCGCTACCGGCTGGCGCGGGTGCGGGAGGAGGCCCTGGAGCTGCTGGCCGAGGCGGTGGTGGAGATCCCCTGGCCCGCGGCCCTGGCGCTGCTGGCGGCGCGGCCCAACCCCGCCCCGGGTGTTCTGCGCGTGGCGCTGGTGCTCCCCAGCGCGCAGCGGGCGGTCTTGGAGCTGCTGGACGTGGGCGGCCGGCGGCTGGCCTCACGGGAGGTGGGCGCGCTGGGCCCCGGCGCGCACGTGGTGGAGCTGGCCGAAGGCGGGCGGCTCGCTCCCGGCGTCTACCTGGTGCGGCTGACCCAGGGCCGCGCGTCGCGGACCCTGCGGGCCACCGTGATCCGGTGAGGGTGATGGCCGCGCGCGCTTCCCGACTCGTCGCGGCCGCGGGTCTCCTGCTGCTCGCCGCGCCGCGGGCAGGCGCCCAGAGCGGCGACACCCTGGCGGTCTTCGGCCCCCAGCTCTACGTGCGCCTGGCGGGTGGCGGCAGCACGGTCTACAGCGAGAGCTTCGCCGCCACTGCCACGCCGGGGCGGCGGTTCGTGCTGGAGGTGGTGAACGGCGAGCCCGACGGCACGCTGCTAGCGACCAGCCTGGTGGTGGGGCTCAACGGCGCCGAGGTCTTGGGCTCCGCCGAGCTGGGCACCGGCACCGGGGCCTTGAGCCGGGTGGTAACCCTCACCACCGCCGACACCGCCCAGTTTGCAGTCTCGGGCGACGAGGGCGCGCGGGTGACCGCTCGCATCGTGAGCGTGCCCGATCCCACGTTGGCGATCTTCGGCCCCGGGAGCTTCACCCGCGCCACCGGACCGCCGCAGACGGTCTCGCGCAGCATCGCCGTGCCCCCGGGCGCGGGGGCCCCGTTCACCCTGGTGCTGGTCAACGGGGCGGGCGACGGGACCCGGCGCATCTCGAGCGGCCGGGTGTGGGTGAACGGCAGCGAGGTGATCTCGCCCTCGGACCTGGGCCAGGGCATCGCGAGCGTCACCCGCCAGGTGGCGCTGGGGAGCCAGAA
>JBBIHL010000168.1:3973-6692 GCA_037447075.1 Candidatus Eiseniibacteriota bacterium
TTCTGGAGGTGAGGCTGGCCAGCGCCCCGGGCTCGTTCGTGACCCTGCGCATCCTGGCCACCGACGTCGCCCCGCCGGTCTTGACGCTCACCGCCCCGCCCCCGTTCCTGCTCACCGGGGCGACGAGCGTGACGGTGGCGGGGGCGGTGGCCGACGCCACGGCGGTGGTGGTGAAGATCAACGGCGTGGCGGTGCCGGTGGGGGCGGGCGGTGCCTTCAGCGGCGACGTGGCGCTCCCCGACGAAGGGGCCAACACCATCCACGTCGTCGCCACCGACGCGGCGGGGTTGAGCGTGGACTCCACCCGCACCGTGCTGCGCGACACCCAGGCGCCGGTCCTGGTGGTGGACCAGCCGGCCGATGGGCTCACCACCACGGACGCCGGCATCGCCGTCTCCGGCACGGCGTCGGATGCGAGCGCCTTCGTGCTGACCCTCGATGGCGACACGCTGGCGGTGGGTCCGGGGGGGGCCTTCAGCGCGACCCGGGCCCTGGCGCTGGGCTCCAACACGCTGACCCTGGTGGCCACCGACGTGCTGGGGCACTCGGTCACGGTGACCCGTACCGTGACGCGCAGCCCGGCGGGCCCCGCGCTGCCGCCCGACCCGGCGCTGGTGGCGCCGGTGCTGGACCCCACCGGGGTCGTGCCCTTCCACGAAGCCTACGCCTTCCTTTACGCCGGCAGCCCACCCATCCAGACCGGGGTGGCCCCCGGATTCGTGGTGCCCGAGCGGGCGGCGGTGGTGCGCGGCAAGGTGATGATGCGCGACGGCCAGCCGCTCCCGGGAGTGACCGTCACGGTGAAGGACCATCCCGAGTTCGGCCAGACCCTGTCGCGCGCCGACGGGTTCTACGACCTGGTGGTGAACGGCGGCGGCCCGCTGGTGGTGAACCTGGCCAAAGCGGGCTTCCTCACCGCGCAGCGACAGGTGCAGGTGCCCTGGCGCGACTTCGCCCTGGCCGACAGCGTGGCGCTGGCGGGGCTGGACCCCGAGGTGACGGCGATTGACTTGAGCGCCCCCCTCCAGGTGCACCGGGCCGCGGCGGTGGCCGACACCCACGGCACGCGGCGCGCCACCCTGCTGTTCGAGCCGGGGACCGGCGCCACCCTGGTGATGCCGGACGGCAGCACCCAGCCGCTGCCGACGCTGCACGTGCGCGCCACCGAGTACACCGTGGGCCGCGCCGATGATGCCGCCATGCCGGCCGCCCTCCCGCCGGCCAGCGCCTACACCTACTGCGTGGAGCTGACCGCCGACGAGGCGCTCCAGGCGGGGGCCCGGGAAGTGCGCTTCAGCCGGCCGGTGCCCTTCTACCTGGAGAACTTCCTCGGCCTGCCGGTGGGCAAGGGCATCCCCGCCGGCAGCTACGACCGCGACCGCGCCCGGTGGGTGGCCGAGCCCGACGGGCGGGTGCTCCGGATCGTCTCCGTGACGGCGGGCGAGGCGGACGTGGACCTCACCGGGGACGGCATCCCCGAGTCGGCGGCCAGCCTGGACAGCGTGGGGCTGGATGGGGCCGAGCGCCAGCAGCTGGCGGCCCTCTACGCGCCCGGGCAGTCGCTGTGGCGCGGCGAGACCACCCACTTCTCTCCCTGGGACTGGAACCTGGCCTGGAAGTGGGTGGCGGACTTCTTCAGCCAGAAGCTGCCGGACCTGATCCGCGGCGACCGGCGGGTGAACGACCCCTGCCTGCTCCAGCCCCGCTCCATCATCGAGTGCCAGAACCAGGTGCTGGGGGAGCGGGTGCCGGTGGTGGGCACGCCCTTCACCCTCAACTACCGCAGCAACCGGGTGCCGGGCTACACCGCGGCCTGCCGGCTGATCGTGCCGCTCACCGCCAGCAGCGTGCCCGCCAGCATGCGGCGCACCGAGCTGCGGGTGGCGGTGGCGGGCCGTGAGTTCACCGCCGCCTTCACCCCGGGCGCCAGCCAGCGGGCCACCATTGACTGGGACTGCAAGGACGTCTACGGCCGCCGCCTCCCCTGGGGGGCGCGGGCCACGGTACGGGTGGGGCACGTCTACCCGCGGCTCTACAACCTGGGCCTGGTGGGGGTGAGCTTCGGGCTGCCGTGCGAGGGGACGTTCTGCGAGGTGCCTCCGGGGTTGTTCGGCCCCACCGAGGCCATTGACTGGATCCAGCGGGAGACCCGGCTGGGGGTCTTGGAGATGCACGCCGCCGCCCTGGGCGCCTGGACGCTGGACGTCCATCACGCCTACGACCCGATCGGCAAGGGGCGGCTCTACCTGGGGAGCGGGGAGCTGGTCTCGGGCGAGCGGCTGAGCCCCATCCTGGCGACGGTGGCCGGCAGCGGGGCCTGCTGCTACAACGGCGACGAGCGTCCGGCCACCACCGCCGACTTGAGCCCGGCCGATGCGGTGGTGGCTCCCGACGGCAGCCTCTACATCGCCGACAGCCCCGGCATCGCCGGGGCGCGCATCCGGCGGGTGGGGCGCGACGGCATCATCCACACCTTCGCCGGCTCCAGCATCCGCGGCTTCGGCGGCGACGGCGGTCCGGCCTCGGGGGCCACCTTCTCCGACCTGCGCAGTATTGCCCTGGGCCCCGACGGGAGCCTGTTCGTCTGCGACGGCAATCGCATCCGGCGCATCGGGCCCGATGGGATCATCGCCACCGTGGCCGGCACCGGGGTGCTGGGCTCCAGCGGGGACGGGGGTCCGGCCACGGCGGCCCAGCTCGACGAGCCCCACGGGCTGGC
>JBBIHL010000169.1:0-6633 GCA_037447075.1 Candidatus Eiseniibacteriota bacterium
GCTTGCCCGGCGCCGACGACGCCGCCTGGAAGGCCGCCGAGCGGGCCCGGCGCGGCCTCACGGCCTGGCTGGTCCTCACCCTGGCGCTGGGGCTCGGCAGCGTCGCGTTCGGCCAGCCCGAGCTGGGGGGCACGCTCGCCCTGGGCCTGGTGTTCGCGGTGAGCCAGGCGGCCGGGGCGATCCCGGGCTGGGGCTTCGTCTCCCGCGCGATGGAGTGGGTGGTGCAGGGAGCCGGCGCCTTCCTGATGGTCTACTTCGCCGTGCTGCTCCACACCGCGGGTGGGGCGGCTGGCTTCGTCCGACCGCTGCAGGTCTACCTGCTGGCGGGAGCGCTCCTGCTGGTCGCGACGCTCCACCCCCGCGCCGGAGACGCCCTGGCGCGCCGGATCGCGCGCGGCGGTGCCCCCAGCTACCTCCTCGTCCTCACGGCACGCACGATGCTCGTCACGCTCATGCTGTGCGTGCCGGTCTGGCTGGTGTTCCAGCGCCTGCCCGAGCTGTTCGACCTTCGGGACACCTCGCTGCTCGGCACCGGCGAGCTGGTGACCGGCCTGGCCGGCTACGGGCTGCTGGCCCTGGCGGGTGTGGGCTGGCTGGTCCGGCGCGACACGCGCGAGGCGCTGCAGCGGCTGGGCGTGGCGCCGGTGCGCGGAGGGCAGTGGGGGTGGGTCGCGCTGGGCGCCGTCGGGCTCTTCGCGCTGGCGAACGGCGGCGACTGGCTGGAGAGCCGCTACTTCCCCGAGCTCTACGAGGCGGACCGGCGCTTCGACCAGTGGCTGGCCGGATCCATGAGCGGGCCGGGCATCGTGCTGCTCAGCCTGAGCGCGGGCGTCGGCGAGGAGCTCACCATCCGCGGCGCCCTGCAGCCGCGCGTCGGCATCCCGCTCGCCGCGCTCCTGTTCGCCGCCATGCACGTCCAGTACTCGTGGCTGGGCATGGCCTTCATCTTCGTGTTCGGGGTGCTCCTCGGCTGGATCCGCTCGCGCACCAGCACGTCGGTGTCGGTGCTCGTCCACGTGCTCTACGACCTGGCCGCGCTCCTCGCCGCCGGCGCCCAGGGATCGAACACGGTGTAGCGCCGAGCCCCGTCGGCGGTGTTATGGTGAGGCCGTCCCGCGCGGCGCGCTCGAGAGCCCGTCCGCGGGCCGGCCCGTACGCAGGGAATCGCTCGGCAGGGAGGCGCAGATGAGCGAGCTGGTCGTGGTCGCGGACGCCGTGGCGGAGGCGCTGGCCCGGAAGCGGCCGGTCGTGGCCCTCGAGAGCGCGGTGTTCGCCCACGGGCTGCCGCACCCCGAGGGCGTGCAGGCCGCGGCCGAGCTGGAGAACGAGATCCGCGCGGGGGGCGCCGTGCCCGCCACCATCGGCGTGCTGGGCGGCCGGGCGCACGTCGGGATGACCACCGCCGAGATCCAGCGCCTCGCCACCACAAAGGACGTTCCCAAGCTCAATCCCGCGAACCTCGCCGCCCACCTGGCGGGCGCGGGGAGCGGCGCCACGACGGTCGCCGCCACCCTGCAGCTCGCCAGCCGCGTCGGCATCCGCACCCTGGCCACCGGCGGCATCGGCGGGGTCCACCGCGGCATGAAGGAGAGCGGCGACGTGTCCCCCGACCTGACGGCGCTCGGTCGGTGCCCGCTGGCCGTGGTGTGCGCGGGCGCCAAGGCGGTCCTCGACCTGCCGCGCACCGTGGAGATGCTGGAGACCCTGGGCGTCCCGGTGCTGGGGCTCGGCACCGATCAGTTCCCGGCCTTCTACCGGCGCGAGAGCGGACTGCCGGTGGACCGCCGCTGCGACACCCCCGAGGAGGCGGCGCGCGCCGCGCGCGCCCACTGGGCGCTGGGCGCGAGCACCGCCGTCCTGGTGGTGAACCCGATCCCGCGCGACCACGAGATGCCCCGGGAGCTGTACGAGAGCGCCCTGGCGCGGGCCCTCGCCGAGGCCGGCAAGCGGGGCGTGCGGGGCCGCGAGGTGACGCCGTTCCTGCTCGCCCGCATGCAGGAACACACCGAGGGGCGCAGCGTGTTCTCGAACCTGGCCCTGCTGCGCCACAACGCGCGCCGGGCGGCGGCGCTGGCCGTGGCGCTTGCCCAGGACCGGAGCTGACGCCGGGCCCGGTCCGGGCGCCGCCTGGGGGGCGGTCAGTCCGGGTCAACTGCACACTTGTGCAGTCAGGGCGGATCGCCGATAATCCCTCCCCGTGCGCCCCGAGTATCGCGAGGAGCCCTGCAAGACCGCGCTGAACCCCGTGAAGGGCATGGGCTTCTCGTGGTCGCTCAATCCCTACATGGGCTGCGCCCACCGCTGCACCTTCTGCTACGTGCGGGCCTTCGAGCGCCGCGCCGACCGGCCCTCGGGCGAGGCCTACGGCCGCTCGATCCGGGTCAAGGTCAACGTGGCGGAGGTGCTGCGCTCGGAGCTGGCGCGCCCCACCTGGAGCCGCGAGCTGGTGGCGATCGGCACCGCGACCGACCCCTATCAGCCCGCCGAGGGCCGCTACCGGCTCACCCGCGCCTGCCTCGCCGTGCTGGCCGAAGCCTCCAACCCCTTCGGGATCGTGTCCCGCAGCCCGCTCGTCATTCGCGACCTGGACCTGCTGCAGCAGGCCTCGCGCCGCGCCCGGGTGTCGGTCAACTTCTCCATCCCCACCCTGGACGAGCGCGTCTGGCGCACCACCGAGCCCGGAACCCCACCCCCGCGCCAGCGCCTGCGGGCGCTGCGCGCGCTGGTGGAGGCCGGCGTCAAGGCCGGCGTGGGCATGGCGCCCATCCTGCCGGGCGTCTCCGACCGCCCCGAGCAGCTGGAGGCCGTGGTGCGGGCGGCGCGCGAGGCCGGGGCCACCCACCTCTGGGTGCAGCTCCTCTACCTCAAGCCGGGCACCCGCGAGCACTTCCTGGAGCGGCTGGCCCGCGACTGGCCCGAGCAGGCGGAACTCTACGGGCGGCTCTACGCCGGACGCGCCTACCTGCGGCCCCCCGAGGCCGATCCCATCCGCGAGCGGATCGAGTCGCTGCGCCAGGCCCACGGCATCGCCGACCGGCGCTCGGTGCGGCTGGCGCCTCCGCCGGAGCCGGTGCAGCTGGCGCTGGCGGTGTGAGGGATTAGCGCTTCACCCCCACCCACAGGCCGTCGCCGATCGGGACGATCACGCTGTGCAGGGCGGGCTCCCGGGCCATCACCTCGTTGAAGCGGCGCACCGCGGGCACTTCCCGGTCGGCGGGACGCTGGTCGAAGAGCTGGCCGAAGGCGAAGGCGTTGTCGGCCATGATCAGGCCGCCGCCGCGCACGATGCGCAGGCATTCGCGCAGGTAGTCCGGGTAGCTGGCCTTGTCCGCGTCCAGGAAGGCGGCGTCGGCCGTAGCGGCGGCGAAGCGGGGCAACACCTCCATCCCGGCCCCGCGGTGCACCTCGATCGTCCCGGCCACGTCGGAGCGTGCGACCCAGCGCTCGGCGAAGTCGGCGTGCTTGGGGTTGATCTCGATGGTGTGCACGCGGCCGCCCGGCGGGAGCGCCCGCGCCATGGCGATGGCCGAGTAGCCGGCCAGCGTCCCCACCTCCACCACCTGGCGCGCCCGGCAGAGCCGCAGCAGAACCTGCATGAAGCTGGCCTGCTCGGGCGCGATCCCGATGGCGGGAATCCCCTCCGCCGCGGCCGCGCGCTTGAGCGACGCCAGGAACTCGTCCTCGCGCACCGTGTGGTCGGCGACGTAGCGGAAGTGCTCGGCCGTGACCCGCGTCGAGGTCTCGGACATGATGGGCTCGCCCTGCGCCGCGGCGGGCACGACCCGCCGCCGGCGTCAGCTCAGGCTCTCCCCCGGCCGGAGCGCGACCACCTCGGCCGCCACCCCCTGGCTCTTCAGCTCCGCGCGCAGCTGGTCGGGCGTCCCGGTGAGCGGCGGGAAGGTCCCGTAGTGGCAGGGCACGATCCACCCCGGCTTGAGCATCCGTGCGGCCACCGCCGCCTCGCGCGGCGACATCGTGAAGAGGTCCCCGATCGGCAGCAGCGCCACCTCGGGCCGGTAGAGTTCGCCGATCAGCGCCATGTCGGCGAACACCCCCGTGTCCCCGGCGTGATAGATGCGGGTGCCGTCCTCCAGCGTGACGACGAAGCCGCAGGCTTCGCCGCCGTAGATCACGTGGCCGCCGTCCTCGATGCCGCTCGAGTGGACCGCATGGACCATGTTGAAGCGCAGCCCCTTCACCGCCTGCGCGCCGCCCTTGTTCATGGGCGAGGTGTTCTGCACGCCCTTGCTGGCCAGGAACAGGTGGATCTCGTAGTTGCACACCACGGTGGGACGATGCTTCTTGGCCAGGGTGACGGCGTCGGCCATGTGGTCGCCGTGCCCGTGCGAGATGGTCATGACGTCGAGCTTGTCGAAGCTGCGTTCCGGCTTGGGGCAGGCCGGGTTGCTCTCGACCCAGGGATCGAGCAGCACCACCGTGCCCCCGCGGGTGACGAGCTTGAACGTGTTGTGCCCGAGCCAGGTGAGCGTGAAGCCCTTGTTGAGCGTGTTCATGCGCGCCTCCTCCCTCGCGCCCGCGCGGCTCACCGCGCCGCGGCCGGCGCCGGCTCGACCTCTTCGAGCCGGGCGGTGAAGTGCCGGAGCACCGGCGCCTGGTAGACGATCCGCAGCCCCTTCAGCGTGTCGCGGCGGCGGTAGAGTTCGATGACCGACTCGGCCACGTAGCGGACGTGCTCGGTGGTGTAGACGCGCCGCGGCACGGCGAGGCGCACCAGGTCCAGGCGCGGGAACACGTCGTGGCCGGACGCATCCTTGTGCCCGAACATCAGGCTCCCCACCTCGACGGCCCGGATGCCGTAGTCGCGGTAGAGGGCCACGACCAGCGACTGGCCGGGGAACTGGCACTGCGGGACGTGGGGCAGGAAGCGGCGTGCGTCGAGGTAGATGGCGTGCCCCCCGGCGGGCTTCACCATGGGCACGCCCCCCGCCTGGAGCATCTCCCCCAGATGGCGCACCTGTCCCACGCGGAAGGCCAGGTAGTCCTCGTCGAGCACTTCCTCAAGCCCGCGCGCCATGGCCTCCAGGTCGCGCCCGGCCAGCCCCCCGTAGGTGGGGAAGCCCTCGATGAGGATGAGCAGGTTGGTGATGCGCTCGGCCCATTCCGGGTTCTTGAGCGCCAGGAAGCCGCCGATGTTCACCAGGCCGTCCTTCTTCGCGCTCATGGTGCAGCCGTCGCCCAGCGCGAAGAGCTCCCGGGCGATCTCGCGCACGGACTGGTGCGCGTAGCCGGGCTCGCGCTCCTTGATGAACCAGCAGTTCTCGGCGAAGCGGCAGGCGTCGAAGAACAGCGGCACCTCGTGGCGCCGGCACGCCTCGGCCACGGCGCGCGCGTTGGCCATGGAGACGGGCTGCCCGCCGGCCGAGTTGTTGGTGACGGTCAGCATGACCAGCGGCACCCGCCCGCGGGCCTGGCTCAGCGTGCGCTCGAGCGCCTCGACGTCCATGTTGCCCTTGAAGGGATGGTCGGCCTGCGGGTCCAGGCCGGCCTCGATCACCAGGTCGAGCGCCTCCGCGCCCTGGGTCTCGACGTTGGCGCGCGTGGTGTCGAAATGCGTGTTGTTGGGCACCACCTCGCCGCGCTTCACCACGGTGGAGAAGAGCAGGTTCTCGGCCATCCGCCCCTGGTGGGTGGGGATGACGATGGGGTAGCCGAAGATCCCGCGGACCGTCTGCTCGAAACGGTAGTAGTTGCGGCTCCCGGCATAGGACTCGTCGCCCACCATCAGGCCCGCCCACTGGTGGTCGCTCATGGCGGAAGTGCCGCTGTCGGTGAGCAGATCCACGTAGATCGAGTCCGCCGGCACGGCGAAGATGTTGAGGCCCGCCTCGCGGATCAGCCGCTCGCGCTCTTCGCGCGGGACCCGGCGCAATCGCTCGACGACCTTGATCTTGAAGGGCTCTGCCGGGAAGCGCATCGCATCGGGAGTCTAGCCGCGGGCCGCCCACCGGGCAAGGAAGCGGGCCGCGCAGTCGTTTGCCCCGTCCATGGTTCCCGGCGTTTTCATCGCGCGTTTCAGCGGCGGCGCCGATTCTCCGCTTGTCTGCGGCTGCGGCCGGGCCTAATCTCTTGCTCCCCAGTGTAGCCGAAGCGAGGCCGCGACCCCCCGCTTCGGGCCGCTCCACACACACGAGCTTCGCTTCGGGCCGCTCCCGATGCCCGCCGATCCCCACCGGCCCGGGCGCGCGGCGCGACCCGCGCGGTTGACGCGGTGTGGATCGAGTGGGCGGATGTGGGATCGGGGGACTCCGACGCCTGCTCGTGAAGCACCGCGTGCTTCTTCCGCCGATTGGCGTGCGCGGCCGCGGGCTACAGGCGAACGAAGCCGCCGACCAGCAGCGTCATCGCGGCCCCGGCCAGCCCCACCGCCAGCGCCCCCGCCAGCCCCACCGCGAACGGCCGCAGGCCGACGTCGCGAAAGACCGCGAAACGGGTGCCGAGCCCCACGGCCGCGAGCGCCGTGCCCAGCAGGATGCGCGCGCCCCACGTCTCGCCCACCGCGTGCCCCAGCTGCTTCCAGCCCGCCGCGTCCCAGACTCCCAGCGCGCGACCGCCCGCCAGGCTCGCATCGCCCAGGGTGCGCAGCACGCTCATGCCGACGAATCCCAGCACGAA